>JAGFXQ010000431.1 GCA_017861355.1 Bacillota bacterium | reverse complement strand
ATAGGCTATGATAAGAAGGATGTAGAGCTATTCCTGAAGGATTTATCCGGGGATTATGAAGCTTTACTGGTAGAAAACGAAAATCTGAAGCATAAATTAAAGGATTTGTCGGAAGGCCTAAGCTATTATAAGTCCATTGAAAAGACTTTGCAGAAAGCTCTGATTCTTGCCGAAAAGACAGCCCAGGATACCAGGGCTACGGCGATAAGGGAAGCTGATTCGATTGAGTCGGAAGCGAAGGTAAAGGCTCAATTCATTATGGAAGATGCTAGAAAGCAGATTGAGTTCATGGAACATAAGACCCTGAATCTGATGCAGCAATATGATCTATTCAAGATTCGTTTTGAGAATCTTCTGCATTCCCAGATAGAATTATTGAATAGCGAAAGCTTTGCGATTGATACAGATGATTTTCGATACAGAGAACCGGTGAAGATCGCTGTTACGGCGGAAGCCTCTTGTACAGAAGAGACCATGGAGAATGAGCCAGCCATTCTTAAAGAACTGGCGGAACAATACGATGAAGAGCTGACCGATGTCAATCAGATCAAATTTGATTTTCTTGAAGAAAAAGAAGATAAGAGCTATCAGACAGAAGACGGCTTCGAATTCTTCACCATGAAGGATGAATGATAACGGGGGCATAGTGTAACAATTCTCCAATCATAAATTTAGAGGATAGCATAACCTTATCTTATCCTATGATGTGGTTATGCTATATTCATATATAAGTAAGTAGAGACGGCTACGTCTTGATTCTATATTTTTATACGAAGGGGAAAAGTACATGGAACAAACACTTACAGTGAATTATGAGGGAGTACCGGCATATAACATTATGTTGGAGCCGGATTTTAGCAAGCTTTCCGAGGCCGTAGTTAATTTAGATATGAAGAATCGTAAAATGATGATTATTACGGACAGTAATGTCGGAACTTATTACTGTGATGCGGTTAGGACATCTTTAAGCAGAATTGCAAAAGTTGTGGAATGTATTACGATACCCTCCGGTGAAGGGAGTAAAAACTTAGATTCCGTCAGTCTTTGCTATGAACACTTGATTAAGTCCGGTTTTGATCGAAATGATTTGCTGATCGCCCTTGGTGGAGGAGTCGTCGGTGATCTGACGGGCTTTGTTGCCGCTACCTATCTTCGAGGAATTCGATTTATCCAGGTTCCCACCTCCTTACTTGCTATGGTTGATTCCAGTATCGGTGGTAAGACCGGAGTGGATTTTAAGGCTTATAAGAATATGGTTGGGGCATTTCATCAGCCCAAGCTGGTCTACATGAATTTATCCACCCTGTTATCCTTACCGGAACCGGAATATTATTCCGGAATGGGCGAGATTATCAAACATGGCTTAATTAAGGACAAAGCGTATTATGAATGGCTGAAGGAGAAGACAAAGGAGATCGAAGCAAGATCCTTTGAGGCCCTCAGAGAGATGGTGTATCGCAGTTGCGTGATTAAGAAGGAGGTTGTTGAACGAGATCCTAAGGAGCAGGGAGAACGTGCTTTACTTAATTTCGGTCATACGATCGGTCACTCTGTAGAGAAGTTGAAGGAGCTTTCTTTACTTCATGGTCAATGTGTCTGTATCGGCATGGCTGCCGCCTCATTTCTATCCTATCAGAGAGGATTGCTCACCGATCAGGAATATCAGGATATCCTGAATACGATGCAGCTCTTTCATCAGCCCGTCAGTGTCGATGGTTTATCCGCAGAAGATATCTATGAGGTAACCAAATCGGATAAAAAGATGGATTCGGATCAAATTCGCTTCATCCTGTTAAATAAAGTCGGACAGGCCTTTATCGATCCGACAGTACAAAAAAGTGAGATGTTATGTGCAATACAATCCATATTAAATGAGGTATAACGATAGTTTATTACCAGATTAATCCAAGATAAAAAGACAACACTTTTATACTTGATATTAAACAGGTTGAAAAAACATTGTTTTGCACATGAATAAAATAAAGTACCTAAGGTACTCATTGGAGGACATTATGAAAGAAAGACTGAAGCATTCATTATTATTTATTATTCTGGTAGCAATTGATCAGGGCGTTAAGTTCTGGGTTAGACAAACATTGATGAACAAAGATCCCTTGATCTTTATTCCCGATGTATTTAGCTTTCAATATCATGAGAATACCGGTGCGGTATGGGGTATTATGAGCGGTAAGGTTCAGTTCTTAAGTATCTTTACTCTGATTATCCTTGTTTTTATCGTATTTCTGTATCTGAAGATCCCGCAGGATCGTAAATTCAATGCCTTAAAGTTAATTACCGTTTTCATCGTTGCCGGAGCCGCAGGTAACCTGATCGACCGTATTTTCTTGGGCCATGTAACTGATTTTATCTATTTTGAGTTGATTGACTTTCCGTTATTCAATGTCGCAGACAGTTATCTGACTGTATCCTGTGTTGTGTTATTCCTGTTAGCGGTATTCTATTATAAGGATTCGGATTTTGCTTTCCTGGACCAGATCTTCGGTTCTAAGAAAAAGTCGATCCAGAATAATTCTGAGGATAAGACCGTAGCAAAGTCAGAGGAAGAAGAAAATAAGGACAAATAATACAGAACCGTATATTAGATAAAGAT
>JAGFXQ010000163.1 GCA_017861355.1 Bacillota bacterium | reverse complement strand
ACGCCAGCAGAAGGGATAACTATGTTCGAATTTTAATACTTTGAAGAGCAAGCCTTTCTCAGCCAACATCTTCATGATCGGTTCATCTGCTGCCTTACAAAACAATCCAGCAAAATCCGTTGCTTCCGGCTTAAATTCGCCTTTACTGTCTATGAGCTGAACAAAGGGAAGATCATATATCTTGCCAACACGGTTATCATCTTCACCAAAAGCAGGAGCGATATGAACAACGCCGGTACCATCGGATAGTGTTACATAATTATCACAGGTAACAAAGTGTCCCTTCTTCTCTAATTTGGCATAGTCAAACAAGGTCTCTTCCACCTCATAGTCGCCTTCCAGAACAGAAAGCAACGCCTCTGCCAAGAAGTAGTGCTCTGTTCCTACTGCTACCACCGGCGCATGCTCATGTTCGTGGTCATGACCGCAACCACAAGTGCCGTCCTTCTTCAGTACATTGCCCTTTGCGTCAACACTAACCTTAACCTTGACATAGGTCTCATTCGGATTCACGCAGAGAGCTACGTTGGAAGGTAGAGTCCAGGGTGTTGTCGTCCATGCTAAGATGTATTCGTCCTTTGTTCCCTTGACACGGAACTTCGCAATTACAGACTTTTCTTTCACATCCTTATAGCCTTGTGCAACCTCATGACTGGAAAGAGGAGTTCCACATCTGGGGCAATAAGGAACAATCTTAAAACCCTTATAAAGAAGGCCTTTTTCCCAGATCTGCTTCAGTGACCACCACTCAGACTCAATGTAACTATTATGATAGGTTACATACGGGTCCTCCATATCTGCCCAAAAGCCAACGGTTCCGGAGAAGTCCTCCCACATACCCTTGTACTTCCACACACTTTCCTTACACTCCTGAATGAACGGCTCCAGACCATATTCCTCAATCTGTTCCTTGCCATTGATACCGAGCTTCTTCTCTACCTCAAGCTCTACCGGAAGACCATGGGTATCCCAGCCTGCTTTACGAAGTACTTTATTGCCCTTCATCGTTCTATATCTCGGAACCATATCCTTAATAACTCTGGTCAGCACATGGCCAATGTGCGGCTTTCCGTTCGCCGTCGGAGGTCCGTCGTAGAAGGTATAGGTTTCCCCCTCCTTACGCTCTTCAATGCTGGCTTCAAATATCTTATTCTCCTGCCAGAACTTTAGCACCTTTTTCTCGCGGTCGACAAAGTTCAAATCTGTGGATACCTTATCGTACATACCAATTCCTCCTATAATAATTTAATAATATTCATGTCTCCGCAGGAGGAATTTCCCTCCTACCAATTTACTTTTTTGAATTTTATTCGAGTGTCAAAAGTCAATGAAAAAACTTATTTGTGAATATCTGTGCATATGTATACAGCTGGCGCAGACCGGCCGATTGCGGATGCTTTGTTCCGCATGAGGGAAAGGCAAGTCCAGATGCATACATATGCGCAGATATTCACTCTAGTGCGCCTGGTGGGCGCACTTTTCACTTGTCTGACTTTTGACACCCGAACCAAATTTGAATCAAAAAACTCCCATCCGAAATAGGATGAGAGCAATATGCTTTCATTATACCACCTGTTTCACGTACTCCGAGGTGATTAAGCGGATGGAACTCAAAACCTGCGGTTTTTCGTTCACGCTGCTTTTACCGTGGATATACATTATCTATATAACGGTAGATACCGGCGCAACCTACTTGGCCGGATCAACCGCACCTTTGGGTTTTGCTACTAGGGAGTGATTTTCAGTCATATGCTACTGATACCGGGCTTACACTATCCCCGACTCGCTGCGACTTTTGCAATATACTTACTCTCTCCGTCAACGTATTTATGGATTTTTGTTAATATTAGTATAAATACGAACTATTGTCAATAGTTTTCTTTCCTTAGTATAAGGCAATCGTTACAGTTCACCTTTTCAGGTATGAATACGACTAGGAACGAGATGTTTTGATATAATATGATTTTACTATTGATTGTTTGCTTGACTTATTATTGATTCTGGTATATGTTTTTTTATGATGTATCGGTTGTGCTTTAGCTGTTCTTACAGCGAAATGGAGGGAATTATGAGCAAACAGAACTTAACTCTACTGACAGACTTTTACGAGTTGACGATGATGCAGGGTTATTACAATAATAAGAATAATGAAATAGTTATTTTTGATGTTTTTTACCGCGAGAACCCAAGCGGAAGCGGTTATGCTATCTGTGCCGGATTAGAGCAGGTGATTGAATATATTAAAGCCTTAAGTTTTACCGACGACGATATTGAATACTTACGAAGCTTGAAGATATTTGAAGAAAGTTTTCTTTCTTATTTAAGAGGTTTTCATTTTACCGGAGATATTTATGCGATTCCGGAGGGTACCGTTGTATTTCCCATGGAGCCACTGGTGAAGGTGATCGCTCCGATTATGGAAGCCCAGCTGGTTGAGACCGCCTTGTTAAATATCATCAATCATCAAAGTCTGATCGCGACAAAGGCCTCCCGTGTGGTGTATGCTGCCGGGGGTCAGCCCGTCATGGAATTCGGTCTTCGCAGAGCCCAGGGTCCGGATGCCGGAACGCTCGGAGCAAGAGCCGCAGTCATTGGCGGTTGTATCGGAACCAGCAACGTACTGTCTGCGAAGCTGTATGATCTTCCCGCACTGGGTACCCATGCACATAGTTGGATCATGAGCTTTGACGATGAGCTGTCTGCTTTCCGCAAATACGCTGAGCTTTATCCTCTTAATACCACTCTTCTGGTAGATACCTATGATACCTTAAGGAGCGGTGTTCCTAATGCAATTAGGGTATTTGAAGAGCTGCGCAGCATAGGGAAAATGCCTGTAAAATATGGCATTCGACTCGATAGTGGTGACTTAGCTTATCTCTCCAAGAAAGCGCGAAAGATGCTTGATAATGCCGGTTTCGCTGAGGCTATGATTACCGCATCCAGCGATTTGGATGAATATTTGATCGATTCTCTTAAGACTCAGGGTGCCAAGATTGATTCCTGGGGCGTCGGCACCAAGTTGATTACGTCCAGAGACTGTCCTTCCTTCGGCGGTGTGTATAAGCTTGCTGCAATTCAAAAGGACGGTAATTTTGTACCCAAGATTAAGCTGTCCGAAAATCAATGGAAGATTACAAATCCCGGTAACAAGAAGATCTTCCGAATCTACGAGAAGGAAAGTGGCAAGTTAAAAGCTGATCTGATTGCTCTTGCAGATGAGACTTACTCCGAGAATGATAAATTATTGCTCTTTGATCCGATCTCAACTTGGAAGAAGACCTATCTTGAGCCTAATACCTATACCATCCGGGAGCTCCTGGTTCCCATATTCTTATCCGGTCGATGTGTGTACACTTCTCCTTCTGTTATGGATATTCGTGAATATTGCATCCAGGAACAGGATTCCCTATGGGATGAAGTAAGACGTCTGATCAATCCACATGTTGTGTATGTGGATCTATCTGTGAAACTTTACCGTATGAAAACCGAGCTCCTTGATCGGCTCACTGAAGCAACAAAATAAGACATTATTCCATATATTGGATTATAATTTTTCCATATAGCACTGTCTTTTCTGTTTTGATGTGCTATACTGAAAGCGAAGAGAGCATACACCAAACTTGTTTGAGTGTATGCGATCGTAGCAATCGACCATGAATGTGCTTTTCATTCATGGTACTGAAAGCATAGTGAGCATACTATATATCTCCCCGTTTTATGTTATGAAAGGAGCAAATGATTTGAAAAAGAAGAAACTGGTCATTATTATCTCTTCTGCCGTCGCTCTTACCCTGATCAGCGGAATTGTCGCTATCAGATTTACTCACGCCGGTGCAGCTGCTTCGCCGACTACCAATGTGGTACAAGCTTACGAAGACACACCTGCTGCCACAGACAGTGACGGATCGGACAATAATAGTGACTATACATATATTCCTCCCACACCGGTGGAGGAAAACCAGGAAGAGGAGCTTACTTCCTTTGAAGTCAAAGAAGAAGAACCTTTTGTACCTGCAACTGAGATGGATTTAGATCCTTCCAGCATTACTGTTTTTGTTAACAAAGAATTTGCCTTACCGAAGGATTATAAGCCCGAGAAACTGGTTACACCGAATGTTGTGTTCAATCTGATTACTTATGATGAACGTACTCTGATGCGTCCGGAGGCTGCCGTAGCACTGGAGAAGCTGTTCAACGCCGCCAAACGTGAGGGTATCATTCTCTATGGTATCTCCGGCTACCGTTCCTATCAGAGACAATACGGAATATTTACGAATAACATCGTACACAAGGGCAAAAAATATACCTTGCGCTACAGCGCCGTACCGGGAACCAGTGAACATCAGACCGGACTTTCAATTGACGTTTCCGCAAAATCTCTGGACTATAAATTGTCCGCACAATTCTCCTCATCTCCCGAAGGCATCTGGTTAGCTGAGAATGCATACAATTATGGCTATATTATCCGATACCCAAAGGGAAATGAACAAATCACCGGATACGCTTATGAACCCTGGCATATCCGTTATGTTGGAAAAGGTCTTGCAAAGTATCTCTATGATAACAAGCTGACTCTGGATGAATATTATCATTATACCCCGAGTCCGGGATTCAATTTTGAGGCAAAATATGCTGAAATCATCAATTTTACTCCTCCCTCCGTTACCGGTGCTCCGGCAGAAGGCGAAGATGTAATCATTGGTGAGGACGGAGAGATCATAGATGGCGGTATTGATGGCACCCTTCCTGTGGATCAGACACCGGAGGACGATTCTAACACCGATCCGACCAAAGGTGAGGACAGCTCACTTCCTGATGGAGATGCTACTATTACCCCGGAGGGGGATAATCCAGCTGATCAACCCACCGATGACAATTCTGGCATTGGAGATGACACCGAGCAGCCCACTGATCAGAATCCGGACAGTGAACTTCCGGCAGAAGACGGCACAATCACACCGACGCCTACGCCAACACCAACCGTAACGCCGACTCCAACTCCTCAGGCAGGAGCGAATAGTGGAGATATATCCGGTACCTGATGAACGCGTATTGTACTTCTGAATTTTTTCAAAAGCGACATCATGAAACTGTGCGAATAAGATGATTTCGAATTTCATATCATAATCAGGAGGACTTGACTATATGCTGCGTTTGTTTCTAACAGCGATTTTTCTACTATTATTTTTTATTATTAGTATTCCTTTGTATCTTATTGAATATATCATTGGCAGGTTCAATCATAGAGCTATGGTTGCAAGCTCACAAGCCATCGTTGTGGCGGCTTTCCATGTTGTTTTGTTTATCAGTGGCGTGAAACGTACCGTAATCGGACGTGAGAATGTACCGAAAAATGAAGCAGTATTATATATCGCAAATCACAGAAGTTACTTTGATGTTCCTGTCGCCTATTCCAGTATTCCAACCTTGACTGGATTTATGGCTAAGAAGGAGATTGCTAAGATACCTTTCGTAAGCTACTGGATGCGATTTTTACAGTGTCTGTTTCTCGACCGCGATGACATCAAGCAGGGTCTGAAAACCATATTAAAGGGTATTGAACAGGTGAAGGCCGGATACTCTGTGTTCATCTCTCCGGAGGGTACACGAAGCCAAGGGACCGAGATGCTACCCTTTAAGGAGGGAAGCTTTAAGATTGCAGAGAAGACTGGCTGTGCGATTATCCCTGTCGCTATCTTGAATACCGACGAATTATTCGAGAATCACTCTCCTTCGATCCATGCCGCTCATGTTATCATCGAATACGGCAAGCCGATCTACCCGAAGGATCTGAGCAAGGAACAGATGAAATTCTTAGGTTCCCACGTACAGGGAATCATCCGCGAAATGCTGGTAAAAAATACACCGATGCTTTAACAGATATCCGCATCAGTATATTTTTTCTAAAATGAATTTAGCTATTTATTTTTTGTCCAAAAGATGATACAATAAACGTTGCCTACCTTAACTGGGAATACTTATTGGACTACCGAAAAGTGTGGGGAAAGAATTCGTAGAGGAAAGAGGAGGTACATATCTCATGGAACCATGGGCTATCGTATTAATAGTCGTAGCAGTTATTGTTATTGGAGCATTAATCGCATTATATTTTGTGGGTAGAAAGTTACAGAAGAGACAAGAGGATTCAGAAGCCCAGATGCAGTCAGCTGCACAGTCCGTTTCAATCCTTGTTATCGATAAAAAACGGATGAAGCTTAAGGAAGCAAATCTTCCTAAGATCGTACTTGACCAGACACCAAAGTATCTTCGTGGCTCCAAAGTTCCGATCGTCAAAGCAAAGATTGGCCCCAAGGTAATGAACCTGGTATGTGATGCAAAAATATATGATTTAATTCCTGTAAAGAAGGAAATTAAGGCAGTTGTCAGTGGCATCTACATTATGGACGTGAAGGGCTTAAGAGGCAATCTCGAACAGAAGAAAGTAAAGAAGAGCCTGATGAACAGGGTAACCGGAATCTTCAAGAAATCTGATAAATAATATTAACAAATCAAATTATCCTCTTACCTTAATGACATAATCATTAACAAGGTAAGAGGATTTTATTATACACCAGAAAGGAGTACATGATGAAAAAGAGAAATCTCATCTTACTATCTGTCATTTGCATTCTGTCAATTATAGCCTTCACCGGCTTACTTGTAATCGCTTTTGATCAGCAACAAAAACGGGACAAGGATACTCCGGTCGAAACCGTGACTCCTACACAGTCTACCACCCCTACACCGGATGTAACTATAGATCCCACGCCCAGCCCTGCTCCGACACCAACCGAAGCTCCGTCTAGGAACAAGCCTATTGTGCTTGGTTTTGCAGGTGATGTGAATCTGGATGAAGACTCTTATCCTGTTGCAAAATACACCGAGGTTGGAAAGGGAATTGAAGGTGTTCTATCCAAGAATCTAGTCGAGGAGATGACCTCTGCCGACATTATGATGTTGAATAATGAATTTGCCTATAGTACTCGGGGAACCGAAGAAACAGACAAGTCCTATACCTTCCGTGCTGCTCCGGGACGAGTAGGAATATTGAATGAGATGGGTGTTGACATTGTCTCTCTGGCGAATAATCATGCTCTGGATTTTGGGCCCGATGCACTACTGGATACCTTTAGCACTCTGGATAATGCCAATATTGCTTATGTCGGCGCAGGCGAGAATATGGACCGGGCAAAAGCTCCTGTCTACTTCACTGTTGGTGATAAAACTATCGCATTCGTAGCTGCATCCCGTGTGGTATTTGCCATGGATTGGTATGCAACTGACTCTTCCCCCGGAATGATTGGAACCTATGATCCGACCTTATTTCTGGAATCTATCCGAGAAGCTAAGGAAAACAGTGATTTTGTTGTTGTTTTTGTTCATTGGGGTGTAGAGAGAAATAATTACCCGGAGAATTATCAGAAGATATTTGCACAGAATTATATTGATGCCGGAGCGGATGCTGTCATCGGCTGCCATCCTCATGTAATGCAGGGACTTGAGTTCTATAAGGGTAAGCCCATCGCTTACAGCCTGGGTAACTTCTGGTTTAATCAATCAAGGAAGGAGTCCGGAATGCTGAAGCTTTATCTGGATCCGGATGACACACTTCGTGTTCAGATTCTTCCTGTTATGAATCAGGATACCAAAACAATTCTGTTAACAAAAGAATCCGAACGCAAGACCTACTTCGACTTCATGGAGAAGCTTTCCTTCGATGTGAAGATTGATGAGGACGGCTTTGTAACAGAGGACGGCAAATAAATT
>JAGFXQ010000430.1 GCA_017861355.1 Bacillota bacterium | reverse complement strand
CAAGATTTTCATTTATAAAGTCCAACGCTTTGTATATAATTTCGCTGTATTGTATGGTATCACCTCCGATATTTCAACTCTTAAGAGATTAATCACATTATAACATAGTCATTCATTTATTCTATTCCTGGAGTATCATAATACGAGAGCCCATATTAAATATTAAAAACTGTACTGCAAGTATAGAGATACAATAGGACAGAGGTGAACTTATTACCTGATTCCCCGATTATTTATTGGGTATGCTTATCTTATTAACAAATATTTCTACATCGTCATATTCTAACCGATCGTAGAAATCATATTGTGCTGTTTGTATTTTAACGGTTTCTTTTCTGGTTGGCTGTATTATTTGGTAATAAGCTTCTTCTATGTCAACCATTTTACCATCTTTATAATAGACCGCGGCCAGACTCACGGCGCATACTTCATCAATTACATCGCTATAGGGATATACCTCAATTTCATTTGTCGTTGTTCCTACAATTTTATTTTTAATATCAGATATGTTAAGTCCACCCGTCCGATGTTCAACTGAAAAAAGAAAGTCATTTATAGGTAATAATATATATGTAACAGTATAACGCTCATAAACATCTTCTATGTTATTATTGCCTAAGATATCTGGCTTAGGAAATTTAGATGCTATTGTTTGTCCTGCTTGAATTACTCGTTCATCATTTTCAACAAAATCAACGTTACCATTTTCATAATCTTCTTCTGTTTTATAGAATAATACTTTAACAACAACAAGCGCATCTACCGGACTTAGATTCGTTGACTTGACCAAGGTATTCTGACCGCTGATCGTATATACCTGGTCAATTTTTATTTTCTCTTTCTTTTTGACTGTAACTTTACAGGATAAGGTATACTTTTTATTTACTAAAACTTTAACCGTGGCTGTACCGACGCCTTTTGCAGTTAATGTACTTTGATTATTTTGATCTTTTTTAACCGTTACAACTTTTTTATCAGTAGTTGTCCACATTGCTTCATTTACACTACTCATTAAACCGAGAGGGTAGGTGTCGCCTTCAAATAGAGTAATTGATGTGGCTGACAAGTACAAACCATATGGGATTACATGAACTTTACAGGTTAATGTCGTTTTTCCCACCGTAGCAGTGACTGTAGTCGAGCCTTCGGACACTCCAACTACCCATCCCTTTTTATCTATGGTAGCTACTTTGGTGTTGCTGGATTTCCAAGATACATTACTTTTTGTGTTTAATACTCTTAAACGATATCCATAAAATCCACTGTTGTTAAAGTCACTAAGAAATATATTATTCGTATTTAACTTAACTGTTGTAGCTGCCTGAGCGACTGTTCCCGGTAATACGGGAGGTATCACGGATGTTGATAATAACAGCATCAATAGCAACAGGGAGCAAAATATTCTTTTTAATTTCATTTCATACCTCTTTCTCTTTTATGTTAGTATTTATAGTTTACCATAAATGTTTAAGATTGCTACTAAATCAAAGAGAAAAGTATCGATTTTTGGAGTCCAAGAGGAAGCTTATGGATTATGTTATATCGATATGTTATTTCCTGCTGTAAAGTGAGAAAGGAATGTGATATATTAAGAGTCGGAGGTGATAATCACAGTATGTCCGAATTATTTGAGGCTTTCATGGTAGTATGCTTTGGTATCTCATGGCCTGTGTCAATCTATAAATCATATACTTCCCGAACCGCCAAAGGAAAGAGTTTGTTTTTTATGGTGATGATTTTAGTGGGATATGGGTTTGGCATTGCATCAAAGCTGCTTTCCGGCAGGATTACGTACGTTTTTATCTTTTATATTATCAATAGTATCATGGTCGCGATTGATATTTTGCTATACTTCAGAAATAAACAATTAGATTTAGGCAAAGAATCGAGGTCTGTCTTATGAGAGAACTACGCAACATTATTTATAATGAGAATCATTCAGATATCTGCACACTAGATATCTATTTACCGGAGGAGGATGGTTTGCATCCTGTATTTGTTTATTTTCATGGTGGCGGAATGGAGGGTGGCAGCAAAGAGGACCCTTCCGACTTAATACATATAACGTCTAAAGGGATTGCCTTTGTTTCCGTCGAATATCGAAAGTATCCACAAGCAAAGTTCCCGGAATTTATTGAAGACGCTGCAAAAGCAATCGCATTCGTTAAGGAGTATGGTAAGACACATAAGCTTTTTTGTGAAATGTATGTAGGAGGATCATCGGCAGGTGCATATCTAGCCATGATGGTGTATTTTAACCGCCATTATCTGAACCAATATGGTATGGAACCGGAGGAGGTTAAGGGGTGGATCTTCGATGCGGGACAACCGACCGTTCATTATAATGTATTACGGGAAAGAGGTCTTGATTCCCGTCTGGTAAGGATTGATGAAGCAGCCCCCATCTATTATGTTGACCATGAGGTGGATGCCACCAGTCAAAGCAAGCTGCTGTTTATTACAGCGGACAACGACATGCCAAACCGTCTGGAACAAACTAGGCTTCTTCTTAAAACGATGGAACTTTTTCAATATGACATGTCAAAAGTGGAGTTTCAATTAATGGAGGGATATAACCATTGCAGTTATTCTATACTGGAATTAGTTATTGACTTTATACGTA
>JAGFXQ010000429.1 GCA_017861355.1 Bacillota bacterium | reverse complement strand
CTAATATAGATTCCTATGTAATTCAGATATAATTGTACTGATCCTTCTTCTATATAATGTGTATTAAGATAGTAACAAGAAGTAGCACTGCAATACCACGGTGTATCAGAATCCATGACTTCATCTTCTTCTTACTGAATTGGCCATAAATACCAAGAACAATCTGTAATAACATCACGCCGGCTGCGATACATCCTGTAATACTTAATCCATAATTACTAAACTGAATAAAGAAATGTATCAGTATCATTAATATAGTTGCAAATCCGAAATAACGATGATACTTAGCAAAAAATTTAAGGAAATTCATATAAACCTTATAAAATTTCTCGTTCCTTTTTAATTTATCCCTATATTTTCGATTAAAAAATTTGAAGCAAAAATTCAAAACTGCCAACGAATAAAATACAATAATCAAAATTCCAAACAATTCGCCTAATTCACCCATGCTTCTACCTCTATTTTTCATATTTTTGTCTTGTTTTACAAAAAATTATAACACTATTTTCCAGAAATGCAACTACTTCCTATCCATGAAGTGCGCATCCTTCCAGTAAGGCATTTTGTAATAGGGCGAACTATCCTACTTTGCAAGAAAAAGGATGATAACTGAGTTACCACCCTTTCCCTATTCCCCGTACACCTGTAGCCATATTATAAACAGCATTTGTGTGAAGTAATATGCATATTCAGTTTTGCCCTTCTCTGTATCCTTCCCTATAATTGATGTAACAGATTATTCAACTTATCGGAAGGCAAGGGCCTACATAGCAGATAACCTTGACCACGCTCGCAGGAAGAGGTCTTAAGATATTCCAACTGCTCCTGTGTCTCAATCCCTTCTGCAACCACTCTATAATTCAATTTGTGAGCCAAGGATAATATATTTTGCGTAATCACTGTTTCCTCGTTCCCATGCGGTACTGACTGGATAAAACTTTTATCAATTTTAATGATATCAATCGGCAACTTCATAATATGGGTAAAAGAAGAATACCCTGTGCCGAAATCATCTAACGCTATCTTTATTCCATAGGCTCTTAATCGATTCAATCTCTCAATAGCCATATCAACCTGTGTAAGAAGAATGGTCTCTGTAATTTCAAAGATTATCTTGGAACAATCCACTTGATATGAGGATATAATATCTTCAATCTTCTGAAAATTACTCTCGCTTTCTAAGGTTTTACTCGATAGATTAATGGATAATTCTATATCATCTAAGCCCTTAGCTTCCCATAGTGTTTTTTGCCGTAATGCTTCGTTGACGATCCACCTCTCCAGACTATAAATTTGCCTGGATTTCTCAGCGATCGGAATGAATAGATCCGGTGGAGTAAAACCTCCCTCCGGATTAGGCCAGCGTACCAGAGCTTCCACCCCGATAATCTCATTCGTGGTTAGATTGTATTCCGGTTGATAGTATAGTTGAAATTCTCCTTTATCAATGCTATTCTGAAGCTTATTAATCATCTGAACCTGCTCTATGATATCCTTCTGGAGCTCATCACTATATATGTTGATATCTTTCCCTGTCTTCTTTGCAAGATAGCTGGCAGTTTCTGCTTTTTTCATCAAAACATCGATATCTCTTCCATGTTCAGGAAAAAAGGCAATTCCTGCGCTCATTGTTATGTAAAATACATAATCTGAGATAGTGATATTACATCCATTATTCACTACATCTTCAATCATCTCATAAATATGTTCCTTTGATTCAAATTCCGTGCACAAAATCGCAAATTTATCCCCGGTCACTCTCGTAAAGTAATTCGGATTACAAACCTTTGCAGAAAGATAATCCGCTATCCTCTGAATTATATTGTCACATATTTTGTATCCATAAGTTTCATTCAGATAGGTAAAATCATTAATATCCAAATACACAAGAGCAAATTTCTCTAATCCTGCAAATTGAGTGCAGGATCTTCTAACGATATAATCAGCTAAAAAATTCTTAATTAAATTGAATTTTGGTAAACCGGTGAGTTCATCATAAATAGCTGGCTTCAAATTTGCTTTTCCCATACGTTTCTCTCTTGTCCTGTTTCATGATTAAAGTGTGCCTGTGAAACTGACATTCTTTAATAAGTCATTTAATGATCGGTCAAGTATATATTAAATTATCGAAAAGCAAAAAACCATGTCGTATTTGGAAAATTTGAATCAAATTTTCCAAATACGACATGGTTTTTCTTATTTTTCAATCCTATAATCTAATTAATTTAAAAATTAAAAACACGTAAAACGTGTTTTTAATTCATAAAGGATAAATTCAACCAATATAAAAAAATCAGGAGGTTTCAAAATGAAAAACGTAAAAAGATTTATGACACTCTCTGTATTACTTATACTTGGATGCTTGATGATGCTATTTGCAAAAACTCACATAAAGAACGAAGGTAACCTTACCCTCGCAAGTGACATGCCTCCGATCATCACTGCTGCTACCGAAGATGATACTCTTCTGGCAAGCGACATGCCTCCGATCATCACTGCTCCGATCATCACTGCTGCTACCGAAGATGATACTCTTCTGGCAAGCGACATGCCTCCAATCATCACTGCTGCTACCGAAGATGATACCCTTCTGGCAAGCGACATGCCTCCGATCATCACTGCATAAGACTAAGTTATAATTGTATAGCTATATACCTTAGCCATATGATCCATGATAAATTGTTCAACAAAAGTTAGTTGCATAGCAGAAGCAATATAATATGCTTGTTTTAAATTATGTAGACATTCCTTTTTGTACTCAGGTGATAATTCTCCCATCTCTATTAACTGCTCGTTGTTCCATGCGATTCCGTATAATAGATTTGGGAGAGCATTGCCTAGCTTGCTCTTTTTACATATCTGTATACCCTCATACGCTATCTTAATTGCCTTTTCATGATTACCAACCAGTCCATACCATTTGGATAGATTATTTGCGATGGTTACCTGCAATATGGCTCTTAATTGCTCCTCCATATAACTCTGCTTTGTTGCAAAATATACTTCTTCAATCACTTCGATAGCATTCACATAATCTTCGTTCTCTGCATATGCAATCGAAATGTTTACCAATAACAATGCTTCGTTATAACTTAAAGGCCAATTAGCCAAAGATATTGTCCCATACTTCGGTATGGTCAACTGAATAGCTTTAATAAAGCCTTCTAGGCATTCAGTAACATTGATCCGTTTGAGATAATAATTCACGATCGTTTCTGCTCTAATTACAAATTGTTTGTCCAATACGGAATTTCCCGTAGCTTTTTTGATCTCAATTAATGCTTGGTCAGCCTTATTGAAGTCGTATTCCCTTACATATTCCTCAAACAGTTTCATCTGTTCCAGTACCTTTAAGTCAGAGATTGAAAGCATGGAATAAGCTCTATCTCTGATTCGGCCC
>JAGFXQ010000162.1 GCA_017861355.1 Bacillota bacterium | reverse complement strand
TGGCTGGAAGACAAAATTCAAAGTCAGCGAGGAATTTGACGAGATCTATAAGCAGGCTGAAGATGCAATGTATCGTAGAAAACTGTTGGTTGGTAAGAGCTATAAGAGTGATACTCTGAAGCTGATTACAAAGAGCCTATATGAGAAGAGCAGCAGTGAACAGCTACACTGCGAAAGAGTGAGTACATATTGTAAGCGTATCGGACTGGCAATGGGTATGGATTCGGATGATATTGATGAACTGGGTTTAATCGGTCTTGTTCACGATATTGGTAAGGTAGGGATTAATGCCGAGATATTGAATCGAAAAGGCCCTCTGTCCGACGAAGAATGGGAGGATATGAGACGTCACCCGGAGATAGGATATCACATTCTGCGTTCTGTGAATGAATTTGCAGAGATAGCAGAATATGTTCTTGCACATCATGAAAGAATTGATGGAAAGGGTTATCCAAATGGACTCAGTGAATCCGATATACCACAGAAATCGAAAATACTTCATATTGCGGAAGCCTATGAAGCTATGACCGGAGTTTATCCGTATCATACAAAGTATTCTGTAACCGAAGCAATCGAAGAACTGAGAAGAAATGCAGGAACACAATTTGATGATGTCATACTACATATTTTTATTGAAAAGGTATTATCGGTGGAACATACTTTGTAAGACAATAACACCTGCGCTCCGAAATGAGGTTTACAGATAATCTTATTCGGGTTACAATAAAAGTAATCGAAAAATCATGGAGGAGAGTTATGCTGGGAGAGAAGAGATTTGCAGTATTAATTGATGCAGATAATGTATCTGCAAAATATATCAAATATATCTTGGATGAGATATCCAATTATGGTGTTGCAACCTATAAAAGAATCTATGGAGACTGGACAAAACCAAGTGCAGGTTCCTGGAAAGACGTATTGCTTGAGAATTCTGTTACACCGGTACAGCAATATGGCTATACGGTGGGAAAGAATGCAACCGATTCAGCGATGATTATTGATGCGATGGATATTCTATATTCCGGTAACGTAGAAGGCTTCTGTATTGTATCCAGTGACAGTGACTTCACAAAGCTGGCCTCAAGACTCAGAGAGTCCGGCATGTTGGTAGTCGGAATGGGGGAAAGAAAGACTCCGAAGCCCTTTATCGCAGCCTGCAACCAGTTTAAATATCTGGATGTATTGGCTGAGACTGAGAAGAAGAGTATGGAGTTAGAGGAAAGCCGTATCAAGTCCGAGCCATTGGCAGATCAAGATAAAGTGAGTAAGATCGAGAATAAGAAGGGCAAAGAAGCAGATACGGAGAACGGAAAAGCAGGAAAACTTGCGATTATTGCAGAGAATCCGGATGCCGGTAAGAACATGACCGAGATCAGTGTAATTAAAGCAGCTATTCTTAAGATGATGAACGAAGTGGACGAAGATGGGCAACGTATGAATATGGGTGAGCTTGGAAGCAGATTGGTCAAGAGATACCCGGATTTCGATGTTCGTAATTACGGCGATACAAAGCTTTCCAAATTCCTTAAGAAATTTGATTTCCTTGATATTAATATGGATGGAAAAGGCGGAAGCACTATGTGGGTGACGCTTCGAACGGATAAAGAGAAGAATGTGATTGTGAAAGCGCAGGAGGGTAAGAGCACTCCGGCACGAAGAAGACGCAGAAGTAAGAAGAAGTAAGAAGAAGTACGTGCTAATAAGAAGAAGTACGTTCAAGTAAAAACAAGTTCGAAGAATCAAGAGGAACAAATAAGTAGGAGCCTGCATGAAACAGATTATAATCCATAATGTATCAGTGGAATTGGAAAAAAAGCGGATCAAAAACATGTATTTGCGAATTCTGCCTCCGGATGGAAGAGTTCATATCTCTGCTCCGATGAAGATGAGGGAGGATGAGATTATCCACTTTGTGGAGGGAAAGCTTGAATGGATTCGATATCATCAGGATAAGATATCACGCCGTCCTACCCATCAACAGCTTCAATATATGGACGGTGATTCAATCTTCATCTGGGGAAGGAATTATCGACTACACCTCAAGGAAGCAATATCACGTGGTAAAATAGAAGTAATCGGTGATGAAGTTATTCTATATTGTAAGAAAGATAGTACAAGCGAGCAAAGAGAAAAACAGATGAATCAATGGTATAAAAAATCGTTAGAGGCAGAAATACCATTTCTCATAGCTCGCTATGAACAAATAATTAAGGTTCAGTCAAATTCATATAATATTCGTGATATGAAGACCAGATGGGGGACCTGTAATACTCGTACTAAAAATATATGTCTTAATTTACAGCTTGCCAAAAAAGCTCCTCACTGTCTCGAGTACGTTGTGGTTCACGAGTTGGTTCATCTTCTGGAAAGAAGCCATAATGCTGTATTCAAAAGCTATATGGATCATTTCCTGCCGGAATGGAGAAAAATCAAAAAAGAGTTAAATGGTGCAGAATAATTGCTCAACTACGAATCCTTGAAAGAATCGTTGTCATTCCGGTTCTTTTCTTGGATTTTCTTTATGATACCGGTAGCAGGAGTCTTTTTTACAGCTGATTTTCGTGCCTCCGTTGCCTGTTTCATTTGTTCTTTCACTGCATACATCATATCGTCTGCTCTTTTCACCGTGTTATGAATCGTAAAATCGATGGATGAATCAAAAGTTGCATAACCTATAGAAAGTATGAACTTATATGGGTTAGAAGCATTTGTCTCTTCACATTCCAGATAGAATGCTTCCAGGAGTGCATCGATTTTTTCTTGTGTTAAGTTATATTCGATGCATAAGAATTCATCCCCGCCGATGCGGTATACTGCATGTCCGAAGTTTTTCAAAAGACAATGACTGCATAGAATGACTACCTCATCACCGATTTGATGGCCATAAGTGTCATTGATTTCTTTCATATTGTTCATATCAGCCATGAAGATTGTTACTGTCTTCGTTGTATCGATATTCTCAAGATCCATCTCATAGGCAACTCTATTCCTGCAGTTTGTAAGCGGATCGCGATACGCTAACTTCCGGTAATGGGATACACGCTCACTTAACTTAACATAGTTTACGATCTTCTTGATTCCGTCCACGGCCAATAGAATGAGGAACAAATAAAAACCTGTCCGGAAATAGTTTCCGGTGATATGCTCTGTCTGTTGCTGGTACATGGACAGCTCAAGGATACTGAAGACAAATAGGATAGAAGCTGCTATGGTAAATATCTGAACCTCTTTATTCTTGTACTTTATAAGTTCCAGCCATAAGGTAATCAGAGCAATTCCAAGGATGAAAAACAGTAAAACACGCAATTCCGGTAATGTTTCATTGAAATCCAATATATTAAAGAATTGCAGGAAGATAATAATTACAGTACTTACTAGTAAACTGTAAATCAACCAAGTGTTCAGTTTCTTAAAATGATAGCCTTCGAACAAATTAGTATACAGTAAAATAGGAATCGGGAAGGTCATCAAGGATAAATAACCGATGGTTGACGTAACGTACGCATTTGTTAAAAATAACTGTGACAGGTTACTTTCCATCATCAGCCAAATACCGGACAGAATGGAAAACCAGCCCAGATAGAACAGAGACTTATCAACATGCAGTAATCTACGAATTAATACATAGAGAAAGATTAAGAATATACCCATAAGAAAGATAATTACAGACATAATAAAGCCCATTCCAAAGGTGTCAATCACGTGGAGTAGAATGGAGGCTTTCGTACCTGCATGAACCTCATTCACTCTTCCGGCATAATAGGGATACTCCGAAGAGATGACAAGGGTAAGAGTCTTTCCCTTAGATTCCGATATCAATGGAATGAGATCCCATACCGAACCGGGACAAACATTAAAGAACTGATCCTTATCCGTCGGAGTAACTCTGGAATACACCATTCTCCCATCTATATACGCAATAATACTTTGATAAGTTGTTAATAATCCGATATTTGTTACGTGATCGAAATTATCTGGGATCTTGTGGGAGATGGTGATAGAATTATCATCTCCGGCATTCATTATAGCGGGAAGAGTAAGGGATTGTATATTCCCATTATCGGCATAAAAAGTCCAATTATCATTCATGCTAAATAATGATTCTATCTGAAGGGAATCGTTATTATGTTCTTGCATAGAAATAAACATTATGCAAAATACTTCAAGGACAAGCAATCCATAAAAAATTGATATATAAAAAGGGCTATGTTTGTCTTTCATACGAGATCCTCCATAGTAAGAATGATATGTCGTTTATTTATATTTAGAGTATAGCATAGGTTGTGAAAAAATTCATCATATTATGTCGAAAACCATGCATCTTTCAGAAGCTTACAGGCGGCTTCGATTTCCTTCTCTGTTATCATTGCAAACCCCAGCAATATGGTTGGTTTATCCGGCAAAGCAATTTGATTGGGATAGTACTTTGAGTATTGATGAACTCGTACCCCTTTCGCAAGAGCGGATAAGATCAGTTGATCTTCACTCATATGGTTCGGTAACTGTATAAGGAGATGAAGACCTGCATCAGCACCGATAATTTTTATTTCAGGATTCATATCCTGAAGTGAGGTTACCAGTAGTTCTCTTTTTCTTTTATAAATATTCCTCATTTTATTTAAATGTCGTTCAAAATATCCTTCCTCCATGAATCTGCATAGTACCTTTTGTTCAAAGATGGGGACAGGGCAGAGCTGGTAGGATAATTCCTTCCGGAAGGTGTACATAAGATGAGGGGGTAAAACCATATAGCTTACACGCAAGGTTGGTGAGATGGATTTTGATAAGGAACCCATATAGATTACTTTTTCGTTCTCATCAATCCCCTGTAATGCAGGAATCGGTTTGCCGCTGTATTTGAACTCACTGTCATAATCATCTTCAATGATATAGCGATCCGGTTGATGGTTGGCCCAATTTAGCAATCGAATTCTACGATTTATCGGCATGATCTGACCGGAAGGAAATTGATGGGCAGGAGTGATACATAGTACATTTGGCTGGCATTGCTCCACTTCCTCCGGAATCATTCCGCGATCGTCGATTCGGATGGGGATAAAACTTGCACGATTACCACGAAACAGTTGATTGAGCTTCTCATAACCGGGGTTCTCAATCCCGTAGACGTAGGAAGAATCAAAGAGCTGAATCAATGATTGAAAAAGCATCTCCGTTCCAGAACTGATCACGATCTGATTCTCACTACAGTTCACACCTCTGGACTGATGAAGATACGAAGCAAGGGCACATCGCAATTGATGATATCCCAGAGAATCACCAAGAAGTAATAATTCTTTGTCATATTCATTGATTACTTCTTTGCTGAGTTTTCTCCATTGTACAAATGGAAAAGCGTCAAAATCAACGCCGTGATTCGAGAAATCGTAGATAACTTCGGCTTTTTTGTTCATAACAGGAGTAGCTGCAGTAACAGAAGGTAACGTAATGCTTTGGAGGTGGTCCAACTTATTGACATAGAAGCCTTTCTTCTCAAAAGATTGGATGTAACCCTCTTCAATCAACTGATCATATGCGGCCTGAATTGTATTCTGACTTATATTCAGATGAGCAGATAGCTTTCTTTTCGAGGGCAGTTTTGAATTGCAAGGAATCCGACCATCTTTAATTTCATTCTTTATATAGTGATATAACTGCTGGTAGACAGGTATATTTGCTTCTGAATTCAGGTTAGGGGTTAGCATCTCCATGGTCACTTCTCCTCTTTGAAAGATCAAACTGGTACCATTATGTTTGGAAGATCTGATGCTTATATTGAGATCAGATTGGTATTATAATAAGGCCAATATAATGAAACGTCAAGCAAATATCTTTATGGGATAAGATCAGGAGGAAGATGAGAAATGAGTATACGATATGAATTAAATAAAAATCTGGCTCAAATGCTAAAGGGTGGAGTTATCATGGATGTTACTACACCGGAACAGGCAAGAATTGCCCAAGAGGCTGGTGCATGTGCAGTTATGGCCTTGGAACGAATTCCGGCAGATATACGTGCCGCCGGAGGAGTTTCAAGAATGAGTGATCCTATGATGATAAAGAATATTCAGAAAGCGGTGACAATTCCGGTAATGGCTAAGGTAAGAATAGGTCATTTTGCAGAAGCTCAGATCCTGGAGGCAATTGAAATAGATTACATCGATGAAAGTGAGGTCCTTTCCCCTGCAGACGATACCTTTCATATTAATAAGAGAGACTTCAATGTCCCATTTGTCTGTGGAGCAAAAGATTTGGGTGAGGCATTGCGTAGAATAAACGAAGGTGCATCCATGATCCGAACCAAGGGAGAGCCCGGAACAGGTGATGTAGTACAGGCGGTTCGCCATCTGAGAAAAATTCAGCAGGAGATACGGCAACTGGTGAACACAAGAGAAGATGAACTTTATCATGCTGCGAAGGAGCTGATGGTACCTTACGAACTGGTATATGAAGTGCATCAGAACGGTAAGCTCCCGGTGGTGAATTTTGCTGCAGGTGGAGTGGCTACTCCCGCAGATGCTGCACTATTGATGCAGTTAGGTGCAGAGGGTGTATTTGTAGGCTCCGGAATCTTTAAGTCGGGAGATCCGGCAAAGCGAGCGAAAGCAATCGTTCAGGCGGTGACAAACTATAATGATCCTGTACTGTTAGCAGAACTATCCGAAGATCTTGGTGAAGCGATGGTTGGGATCAATGAGCAGGAGATTGACCTGTTAATGGCACAGAGAGGAATATAGCATTCTATAGAGTGGAGGATGAAGATGAAACGTATCGGTATTCTGGCACTGCAGGGAGCTTTCGAAGAACACAAAAAGTTACTGGAACGGCTTGGTGCAGAATGCTTTGAACTCAGACAAAAGTCAGATATATTAAATACATCGATGGACGGACTAATCTTACCCGGTGGCGAGAGTACAGTAATGGGTAAGCTACTTCGTGAACTCGATATGTTTGAATTATTGCACGGGAGGATTATACAGGGACTTCCTGTTTTTGGAACTTGCGCGGGCTTAATTCTTCTGGCGAAGGATATTGTGAATGATCCCGTTACCCATTTTGCAACGATGGATATTAGTGTAAAACGTAATGCCTATGGCCGACAATTAGGAAGCTTTTATCGGGATGAGGAGTTCGTGGGAATCGGTTTTATCCCAATGACATTTATCCGTGCTCCTTATATTGAGAAGGTGTCTGGGGATGTAGAGGTTCTGGCTCGGGTAGAGGGTAAGATCGTAGCCGCCAGGCAGAAGAATATGCTTGTCACTGCCTTTCATCCGGAATTGACAGACAATTGCAGTGTCCATGAATACTTCCTGAATTATGTTTAATTAATTGATAAGTATAAAATATTATTAAAATAGTCTCAAAATGACCTTGAGACTATTTTTTTGTGAAAAAATAACGACGAATTTATTGTAATAATCTGTAGAAATGTGGTAAAATTACATTATGTTTCCCTGGGGAGGGTAAATATATCATAGCTAACGATTACAGAAGGTAAACAAA
>JAGFXQ010000161.1 GCA_017861355.1 Bacillota bacterium | reverse complement strand
TTCAATTATACAAAGCTCTGTTACTTATTGGAGGCTATACTTGACCGAAGCAGTAAAAAGAAGTAAAATGAAAAAAATGGTATCTTATGGGAGGTAGTCCGATGGATGGCAGTAATTTATTATCCGGTGGTACAGATCAGTTGAATGAGATTAAGGAATGTCTCTTAGAGCTGTACGGGTATCAGTCAAATAATGATTCTTTTCTGTTAGAGGAAGAGACGTTGGAGAACAGCATCGCTGACCTGGAGCAAGTCATGAAGGAAGAGATCCAGAAGACGACGAAGAAGCGCAGACAGGAGATCGAGACCACCTTTGACCAGCAGGAGGATAAGCTCCAGACCAGAATGAAACGCATTCGAGAGAAACGTGAGAGAAGCAAGAATGCGAAGGTTTCGCAGCGTATTGAAGTCGAGACGTCATCCCTAAAGTCGGAGAATGAGAAGCTGAAGCTTGATGCGAAGACCTTGTTTAAGCAGAGACATATTCCCCGATTTTGCAATACGAAGCTGTTTTATGCTCTCTATTCGCCGTCCTGTTTCACAGACTATATCCTTATTATTATAACCTTATTAATCACTTTACTACTAATTCCATGCGGAATTTATTTCTTCTTACTCAGAGAAGAACGAATTCTGTACCTGATTCTTACGTATGTAATAACCGTCATATTCTTTGGTGGATGGTATCTTCTTACCGGTAATCGTACGAAGGGAAGATTTGCCGAGGAGATCGGAAAGGTGCGGGGATTCCGGAGGCAGATCAGAGTCAATAAGAAGAAAATGGCGGTGATCCGTAAGAACATACGGAAGGATCGAGATGAAAGTGCATACGGACTGCAGGATTATGATGCAGAACTTGCCAAGCTTGATCAGGAAAGATCCGAGGTAGCGGAACAGAAGAAAACTGCACTTTCCACCTTTGATAATTCCACTTATCAGATTATAGTCTCTGAGATCGAAGCAAATTACAAAGACAGGTTATCCGAACAAAGGATGGAATACGATAAAGTAAGGAATGCCTTGGGAAAGTCCGAGGAGAAGATAAAAGCGCTGACAATTAAGATTGCCAGCGAGTATGAACCCTTCCTTGGGAAGGAGTATATGACATTAAAAAGGGTGGATGCCTTAATCAGCATCCTTCAAGCAGGAAATGCTGCGAATATATCAGAAGCGGTTGCCTTCTATAAGCTTACATTAGAGAAGGAAGAGGGCGCGGTAGTATAATCAAAAAATAACCAGGGCTGTTGCAAAAATATAATTTTGCAACAGCCTATTCTATTGTTTGGAACAAGTAAGAGATAATGGGTTCAACTTACCGATGCAATAATTGATTGCAAGACAGATTTGATCTGCCATCATCATAACGACATTGAGTCTGGTCGTCTGAAGCAGCATATTGTCGAGCATACCGGAGAAATTAACGATACCGGTAATGAAGATATCGCCTACAGCCGGAAGATCCTTATCCACTCCGGCTCCAGGCTTGAGCGGTCCTTCTCCCAGGGTGATATAGCCGACGTGATCGGATCTGCCGAGGGACGCATCGATGGCAATTACGAAAGCATCCTCATGGGATTGATAGATCGTATTCACTGTCTCTTTTAGATTTTTTGCATGAACAGGTTCTTCCAGAGTGCCATAGACATAATAATTATGATACTTTTTGAATCCAGAACCGGTGTAAGCGTGTCCGAATTCATCCTGGATGGATAATTTATATCCGATAATCGGGCCCAGACAATCGCCGGTTGCCCGATCAGAACCAATGCACAGAAAGATGATGGTTCGATTAAGCAACACATGTTCTTTAATCAGCTCGGATAATGTACTTCCCATTTCATAGGCGGTGGCTTTCTCAGCTGAGTTATAGTAGGAAATTCTGCTTTTTGTTTTTAGAAAAAGATTCATTATTTACACATGCCTTTCGTTATTAAGTTCGTAAAGTGATGAATAAGAGATGCGGTCCTTATGCTTCGATCCAAAAGCTTAGATTAAGTATTGCCGAAAACTTAAAATATTAGACTTAATTTTTTGCACAAACACAGATATAATCATGCAAAATAGAAGTTATTTCGATGAAGGAAGACGTTTCGCTATAAAAATAAAATCAGATTAAAGCAGATTTACATATTTTCCATTGAATTGTGAGGATAAGTTCTGTTTACATAATAGCCGGATACGACAAAAAGCCTGTCCTACTTGTGTTATGATTACTTATATTTTGGGGTGACCAGCACAAAAAGTATCGGATGGGAGTGAGTTGTATGATAGAAACTATAAACAGCAACGAAAGCAAAGAGGGTAATTCAGCAAATCGTGTACAGAATTCCTTTAAGATGCCAAAGAATGTCCGCCAGATCGGGAAAAGTAATGTAAATAAGAAAATTTACGTCGAAGATTATGTGATGACATACATAAAGCAGCTGGCTGGCGGAGATTATTCTGCCTGTAAGGTGGCAGTACTGGTCGGCCAATGCATAAGGCTGGATAATTGCCGTAATATTTTTATCTCCGGTGCTGTGGAAGTCGGTGATGTTGATTTTACCGCAGAGACGATATTAACCAATGATACTTGGGGTAAGATTTACGAGGAGATTAAGAAATATTTTGTTGAGACGGAGATCGTAGGCTGGTTTATCGGCGGGCCGGGCTATCTCCTCGAGGATAAGGATAAGATAACGAAGGTTCATGTTGATAATTTTGCCGGTCAGGACAAGACGCTACTCACCTTTGATAGTATGGAGAAGGAGGAGAACTTCTACAGCTATGAAGGAAGCCGCTTAACGAAGCTGGAGGGTTATTACATATATTATGAGAAAAATGAAGAGATGCAGACCTATATGATTGATCATAAGGATGCTCAGAGCAATGAAGTAAATTATGATGATAGAGTCTCCAGAGAGATTCGGACGGTTCTGCAGACGAAGAAAGCTCCGGTGGAAGAAAGTAAGAGCATCACAAGACTGATGTATGCTGCGGGAACTTTACTTGCAGTGATTGTCCTGGTGGTCGGTGCGGCAATCCTGAATAATTATGATCAGATGAAGAGTATGCAGGATACCCTGAATTATCTATCGCAGAATATGGAAGAAGTACAGACAGCGGTAGCAGATGACAGGATGACGGAGAGCATTGATTCGCAAACTGCGGTAGTGGAAGGACAAGCTTCTGATGTCAGTGCGGATGGAGCATCTTCCGAGAAATTAACCACCGGAAACGAAGAGAGTGATGGGGATGGCAATCTGGAGGTTGAGGTAGTTCCCGGAGATGTGAAGCCTCTCGAGAAAACGCAGGAGACAAACTCAGACACTTCGGAACCGGCAGCGGATAATGATGAGGAGGCAGATCTGACTCAGGAGGATAAGGAAACATCAGCCGAAAAGCCTGCGGACAAAGAACAGGCGAAGGTATCCAAAGAGGAAGAGAAGCAGGTTAATTACTACATAGTAACCGAAGGGGATACCCTTGCCGGAATCAGCTATAAATTATATGAGACCTATACCAAGGTAGCGAAGATTATGGAATTGAATCATATCGAAGACCAGGATGTTATTTATGTAGGGCAGAAATTAATCGTTCCATAGAATATTAGAAGGTGCCATCTTATGCTATACTCTTTCGTTGACAGGGAGAGTTGCCGGATAGCACCTTTTTAAGTAATAGGAAGTACGCCCTATTACTTAAAAGCACTCCGTGCAGGGTAAAAAAAATACGTGCCAAGTAATAACAAATGAGGTATAATCTCTATAAAGTAATAAGCAGGGGAGTAAGTTATGGCGAAAGACAAGGATAAACAGCCGGTCCGAGATTATGGAGACCGTAAACGTAGAGTTAAAAAAAGACGTAGGTTCGTGATATTAATAGCTGTATTTGCTTTATTGATTGGTGGCAGCATTTACTTATATAGTTTATATAATAAGAATTATAAAGGCTTTGAAGTGCTGAGTACGATGGAGAATACAGTAGATGGTGGAGTAAAATATCTACATTATGGCAATGGCCTCTTAAAATATAGTCAAGATGGAGCTACGGCGATAGACAAAGATGGAAACCTCAAGTGGAATGGATCCTATGAGATGAAGAAGCCGACCGCGGATGTCTGCGACCAATATGCGGTTGTGGCAGACCAGGGAGGAACCTCGATTCAGATATTTGATGCGAACGGAATTGCAGGAAGTATCTCCACCGTATATAACATTATTAAAGTTGAGATATCGCAAAAGGGTGTGGTTGCTGCATTACTTGAGACCAAAGGAAGTAATTCCATTAAGCTCTATGATGTGGATGGTACAGAATTAGCCGAGATCGCGACAAATGTAGTTGAGAACGGATATCCGATCGATATTACCTTATCGAACGATGGGGAAAAGTTGATTACCAGTTATCTGTCAGTGACTACGGGAGAACTGATCGGAATCGCTACCTTCTATAATTTTGGTGAAGTAGGGCAGAACTGGACGGATCGAATGGTAGGAGCTTATAATTTCAATGGAATGGTGGCTCCACGGGTAGCTTTTATTAATAATTCTACCGCTTGTGTCTTCAAGGAGAACGGCTTTATGATGTTCGGATATTCTGAGATGCCAAGTCTGATCAAAGAGATAACCTTTGAGAAAAATATCGATAGTATCTTATATAATGAAGAATATGCGGGTGCGGTTCTGGAGACCGGAGAGACTGGCTACCATGAGCTGATCATTTATAATCTGAAAGGTGAGAAGGTCCTCGATAAAAAGCTGGACTTTGATTATACCAATATCTATCTGGAAGATAACGAGATCATTATGTATGACAATGTATCCTGTATCATCATGAAGATGAATGGTACCGTGAAATTTAATTATACCTTTGATAGCAATATTGCCGCACTTTATCCGGTGAATGATATTAGCCAGTATATTCTTGCAAGTGACAAAGCAATTTCACGGATCAGTCTGGTGGAAAAGAGCAAATAAAATCGAGTGCCAAAAGTCAAGAAAGTTATATGGAATGAAGATCTCCGCATATGTATACATCTGGACTTGCCTTTCCCTCATACGGAAGAAGGCATCCGCATTCGGCCGGTCCGCGCCATCTGCATACATATGCGTAGACCTTCATTGCCCAGTACATGAAATGACTTTTAACACTCGAATTCTAATTAGTGGAGAAGAGTAAAGAAAAGGTAGAAGATAGAAAAGATAAGAGAGGGTTGGATGGGATGAATTGGTTATTGGTTATCGTATTATTAATATTACTGGGGAATGCGTTCATCGGTATGAGGGCGGGATTTATCAAGACGGTATTCTCCCTTGTATCTTTGGTGTTGGCTCTGATTCTTACACTTTGGATCAGTCCTATTGTTAAGAATTATATGAATGTAAATGAGAAGTTTTACAATGGGATTGAATCAAAGGTTGAGAAGATGCTTCCCTTTGGTGAAAAGAAGATAGCAGAAGAAGATCAGCCGAAAGCGATTGAAGGTCTGTCTGTTCCCAAATCTATAAAAAAGGGTCTTTTGGAGAATAATACAGCGGAAAGCTATAAGGAAATGGCAATCACCGGCTTTAATCAATATGTCAGCAAGTATTTGACTGGAGTTATAATTAATTCTCTGTCGTTTATCATAACCTTTATACTTATTCTAATTCTGCTGTGGGCATTATTTATGGCACTAGACTTGATCAGTAAGCTTCCGCTTCTCAATCAGGTGAATAAGACAGCAGGATTGCTTGCAGGTCTGGTTCATGGTTTGATCGTGGTATGGCTATTCTTTATATTGCTGAATGTATTCGGAAGTACACAGTTTGGCCAATCAGTGATGAAGCTGGTAGGAGAAAATGAGATATTGAGTATTATCTATAACAATAATATTCTACTGAAATTTATTACCGATGCTACTAAAATAATATTTTAAAACGAGAGTAAATACATAACGAATGTACAAGGAGATCAAAGAGTGAATGAGATACTAAACAAAATTCAAAAAATGGGTATTGTACCTGTAATTAAGCTCGATGATGCTAAGGATGCAGTACCGTTAGCAAAAGCATTGGTAGAAGGAGGACTTCCCTGCGCTGAGATTACCTTCCGTACCCAAGCTGCGGAAGAATCCATTCGTCTTATGAGGCAGGCATACCCGGATATGCTGATCGGTGCTGGAACAGTACTGACGACAGAGCAGGTCGATAAAGCAATTACAGCAGGTGCCACCTTTATCGTAAGCCCCGGCTTGAATCCAAAGATTGTACGTTATTGTGTTGATAAGGATATTCCGATAACACCCGGTTGCGCGAATCCCAGTGATATTGAAGCAGCCATAGAGTTGGGACTCGAGGTGGTTAAGTTCTTCCCGGCGGAGGCAGCAGGTGGTTTAGCGATGATTAAAGCGATGGCAGCCCCTTATGTGAATATGAAGTTTATGCCAACCGGTGGTATCAACGAGAAGAATCTCATCTCCTATCTTGATTTTTCGAAGATTATTGCTTGTGGCGGCAGTTGGATGGTGAGTGACGATCTGATTAAGACCGGAGAATTTGATAAGATTACAGTACTGACAAAGCAAGCGGTAGCATTAATGCTTGGTTTCGAGCTTCGTCATGTAGGAATTAATATGAACAGTGAAGACGAGGCGGACAGAGTGGCGGATCAGTTTAGTGATGCGTTTGGTTTTACTAAGAATGCAGGGATCTCATCCATCTTTAGCGGCACAGCCATTGAAGTCATGAAAGAATCATACCTTGGAAAGAACGGCCATATTGCTATGATGACAAATTATATCGATCGTGCTATCTTCCATCTGGAACAAAGGGGTCTCTCTTTCAACCAGGATAGTAAGAAATATAAGAACGATAAACTGGTAGCAATCTATCTGAAGGATGAGTTCGGTGGTTTTGCAGTACACCTGTTACAGAAATAAGTGAAGTCAATCAAAATTGGATGGCTTACCTTCCACTGATAGAACATCTTTGAAGGAAAACTAAATCAGCATGAATAATTAGTGACCGCTTTGCCAAGAATATCATTGGTAAGCGGTCATTTGTGTATTAACAGAAGGAGTATCTGAAAAATGGCATACCAATATAAGAACAGGTTCCACACATATGCCTACCGCAGGGTGCGGAGATTCCCGAGGAGCCGATCACTTCTGCTGTATGGTTTATGGTTTCTTGTCGTAATGAAGCAGGCATTTCTATATCGGTTCAAAACAGTCAAGTTAATCAGTCAAAACAGGTGGAAGAAAATGGCTGTGAAAAAGTTTAAAAACATGCTTGACATTTCGCTCACGAGAAGGTACAATGAATTTCGCCGCTGAAGTACGGCAACCGCGATTGAAGATAAGAAATAAAAAAATAAAAAAGTGGTTGACATAATGAAACGGTTGTGCTAAACTATAAAAGTTGCTGGTGAGACACCAAACACTGAAAATGAGCCAGTAGCACACAATGAACATTGATAATTGAACAGTGAAACAACCCTGAAAATTCTAAAAAACTCGAAGTTCCACATGGACTTCGAACAAAGAGAAATTTCATTATGATATAT
>JAGFXQ010000428.1 GCA_017861355.1 Bacillota bacterium | reverse complement strand
GGCTGGATACCGGCTAATCCTGGACCGCTGCGTACGATATTGACAACGACGCAAGGCAATTGACAAGCTGCGATATACGATATGCCTTCTTGTTTCAAACTGATTCCAGGACTGGATGATGAAGTCATCGTCCGAGCACCAGCTGCCGAAGCTCCAAAAACCATATTAATAGCAGCTATTTCACTCTCAGCTTGTATAAATACACCGTCTATCACAGGCATTTCCTTAGCCATATATTCGGTTATTTCAGTTTGCGGAGTAATGGGATAGCCGAAATAGTGAAGGCAACCTGCCTTAATAGCACCTTCACAGATCGCTTCATTACCTTTCATTAGTACCTTTTCTGACACAGTTTCCACACTCCCATCTACTTGTAAATCTCAATTACTGAATCGGGACATGCCTTCGCACATAGAGCACAGCCTATGCACGCTGACTCATCAGGGCATGTTGCAAAAGTATAACCTTTCCCATTTAAAGTCGATGACATAATGATTAGCTTTTGGGGACAAGCTACAGTACAAAGCTCACAGCCTTTACACCGTTCTTGAAAAAAAGCTGGTCTAGGCATAACGATCTCTCCTCATATTAAAGTTACTATCAAGATAATGACCAAAGTTTATCACCGGTTAAATATAATATTGTCTTGTCTCACCTCCCTCCAACATTGGCCGAATCAAAGCCATTGCCCGAACCGCTAAATTTCCCTGTTAAAAAATATCCTGTTATAATCTATTTAAATACAAAAGTCTCCGGAGACATTTGTTGTTCAATAATGCTATTACGCCGGCTATACGTGAAATATACTACTGTATTGTTCGAATTGTACTTGCCTAAATATTCGAAAACTTCCGCAGTTAAGTTTCTTTCTTTTTATAATTTTACTTCATGTATTTAAATACCAATCAACCCAAAAACATCAACAATCTTGCTACTTTGCCTGACTTTTAAGATAATTTCCACTCACTCCGTAAAATCACATGAACGCTTATAATAACTGACTACCGTCTTTTATTCCTCTGTATCAATAAACCATAGCAATAATTTAAAATACGAAACTGCCAGCACCAGGATCGTCGTGGAGACACTATGCTAAATATGCTTTTCATATCTTACGTTTTTGCATACGTTTCTCATAATCTTCAAACGATTTATTGGTTTTATACAAGCTTAACATCTAAAATACATACAATCAATAATATAATTGTATGTATTACAATTATATTATTGCGATATACCGATAATTCAATTACCTAATGCCATGGTATAATGATCCCAGAAAACAAGACAGCCAAACCGGTCAAAATAAGTTGGACTGAGACTATTCTCGCAATATCTTACCTATTTCCACTTTGAATTTCCCATAGATTTCCCGTCTTCTATACTTGGTTCAAGAAGACTACATAATATATTTGCAGTTCCATTAGGTGTGTGCTTAACATGGTTTAGAGGTCGTTTTTTTCATTCCCTACCGATAAAGCTTTTCCACTCTCACCAGCATAGCTGGTGGTTCTACTCAGCATTTTTTGTAACCCGTTTTATATTTAGAATAAACATAAGGGTTTGCTCTGCTAAGACATTTTATATTGGTACACCTTGCTTGAACATATACTTTCAACGTTGGCGAACCACTCTTTACCATATCCATATTTGTTTAACTCCATATAAGTGTAACTAACAAATGGTAAAGGTCGGCTAAGGTGATAACTAAACTGCACCCCAACCGGCCTGTTTTCTTTCTATTCAATTCAGCATTCAACCGTTAGACAGGGCGGATCACACGTATAGAGGATGTAGGACCTTCACATTCCATTTCCAAGAATGTTCTCGACCAAATATCGTCTAATTACAATCAAGAGTTTTTGCACGAGTTTGCAGTTTTATCCAATAATCAAATTCCTTATATAACTCCTGATTTGCAGCAACTGCTTTTCTTCTTCGGATATACTCTTCTTTGACTTCCGTAAGAACATGTCCATGTTCTTTCATTCCTTCACAAGAAAATCTTTCTACTTCCGATGTACCATTCATAAAAAACTCTCCGTCTTTTACTTGCCATTTACCGACGGATCCACACATAATACAACGCCACCTGCCATTTCGTTGTATTTGTAGCAAACTGCTGTCGCAATCAGGACAATAAGCCAATGTTGGATCACTGAAATCGACAGTTGAGTTATCAACCAAGGACTTCGTTAACTTCTTAATCTTAGTTAACGAGTCCTCATCGAGAACGTCTCCAGGAAGTGTTTTATTAACAACTAAAGTTCCGGTAACTTTTAACCCTAAGAATCTTGCAAAATGCATGGTCGCTTCACGGGCATAACCTTCCCAATCCTTTATGGTATGAGGAACAACAATTACGCATTGTTTATTCTTAAAGTATTCCTCACTATCGTTCTGTATAGAAAGCATGCGGTCATTAATCAATTTTAAAGTAGTTTGCTGTCCAAGATAATAGACTGGGGCAACAATAATCACTTTATCGGCTTCTCTTATGCGTGATAAGAAGAAATTTAAATCATCCGGCAATATGCAATTTTTCCCTTGGGGTAAGCAAGCTTAACTGGCTTTGCAAAGGTCAATTTGGAGATCACTCATGCTAATAATTTCTTTGTCCCAGTTGCCTGGAAGCGACTTCATCATTTCTTTAACAATAATTTGGG
>JAGFXQ010000025.1 GCA_017861355.1 Bacillota bacterium | reverse complement strand
ATTTCCTAAGACCACTCTATATCCTCAGGTGCTGTGTATGTACTTTAACAACTCCTGTCGCCACCTTCATTGCGATGGTTCGGCTTAGCGTTCCCCCTACATCTTTATAAGAGAATCGCAAACCTTCTTGCAATAGAATCTTTGAAATAGCAGCCAGATTTCTTCTACCAATCAAGAAGCAATCATGAATGCTGATGGAATCTGCACCTCCATAAAGCTGGATCACTAGTTCATTTCGTTTGCAATTGAATTCCTTCTCCATTATTTGCAATAGACGAGGTATGCCAAGGGACGCATAATAACCCGGCTTACCAATCTCAGTTGAATTCAGGCTATGATCAGGCAAAGCAATATGAATCATCCCTGCTGCCAATGCCTTGGGGTGATACATTGTGACGGCTACACAGGATGCTAACGCAAATGTTTTTAATATATCTTCCTGTTTATTAGAGATGTCAAACTCACCGATACCAATAATCTTATCCATTCTCACTGCCTTAGCATAGCGAATCGTACCTTGGGCATTCCAAATTCCACTCCGGATGTTTCCTGTGTCTTATCGTTTCTGCACCCTTTCTTCACCTAGGTGAGAGCTCAATAAAGTCATCCTTGCAGCTTCTATTTCCTCCCTCGGAAAGGAATGCCATCTTAGTATCCAACTCCGATGTATTCCAACGAGTGAGTAAAGGGTCTTGATATTCATCAATGCAGTTCAAAACTTATTTTACTGCAGCCCCTTATAGCATACTTAATACTTGCCAAATTCCCTATCGCTAAGTGTAATTTGATTCACTTTCATATTCTTTGTCTCATTGTTTTGCTCAATCCCGTTCTGAATTCTTTTTCCACTCATATTCTCGAGCATCCTCAGCAACTCAGGATTCATGGTTTCTTGACCTCTATAAGAAGAATAACTGCTAAACTTCGCTTTCTTCAGCTTGAATCTACTAACCTGATTTCTTAACATCTCAGCCTGACCTGATAGCTCTTCACTGGCTGCTGCTGATTCCTGTGATGTTGCAGATGTAGTTTGAACAACTTCCGATACCTGAATCAGTCCCTGATTAATCTGTTCCACACCAAGAGCCTGTTCACTCGATGCAGCTGCGATCTGATTCACTAAGGTAGCAACCTTTCCTATACCATCTACTATATTATTTAATGCTTCTGACGTATGGTTTGCAATTTTCGTTCCATCCTCAACTTTCTTAATAGAGCCTTCAATCATGCTGGTGGTTTCCTTCGCTGCATTCGCAGATCTTGCAGCAAGATTTCTAACTTCTTCTGCTACTACCGCAAAGCCCTTCCCATGCTGACCAGCTCTTGCTGCTTCCACCGCTGCATTTAAAGCAAGGATATTTGTTTGAAAAGCGATTTCATCAATTACTTTTATAATCTTAGAAATATTGCTGGAGGACTCATTAATTTCATCCATCGCCTTAAGCATGTGATTCATTTGACTACTTCCCTGGGCTGCATTTGCTTTCGCCAATTCGGATATCTCATTTGCTGTATTCGCATTTTTCGCATTTTCATGGGTCTGTGATGCGATCTCTTCAATCGATGCCGTTAATTCTTCTATTGCGCTTGCCTGTTGTGTGGCCCCCGTAGATAAGGACATACTGGACTCGGATACCTGCTTTGCGCCGGAAGCTACTTGCTCAGAGGCCGAGTTGATGTTATCCATAACCTCATTAGTATTTTGTGTCATTTCGTTAAAGGCTCTTGCCAGATTTCCGATTTCATCTTTTGTATTGATATTGATTTCAACATCCAGATTGCCACCTGCGATTTCCCTGGAGGCATTAAGTAAGGTATTAATCGGCTTTCTAATAACATTACTGATCATGATGCCTAAGATAATGGATGCCAGTACACCAACCGCAATCAATGTAATCATGGTAGCTGTAGCGGTATTAGCCGTATTCGTATTGTCTGTCTCCGTAGTGTATGCAGCATCAAGCTTGATCTCTATCATACGTTGATAAGACTTCATTATCTCCTGGTCAAGGACGGTACCTTCTTCTTCAAATAACTTTTTTGCTCCCTCTTTATTGCCACTTCGAATTTCAGAGATTAGCGTTTCAACAAGGGCATCAAATTTCACTTTATCATCCAGAATGAGCTGTGTTAGTTGTTTTCCCTCCTCGGAAAACAATGTGGTACTAAAGTTAGTGATATGTGTACTGAATTCTTCATTTCGTAAAGCGATTCTACTTTCATAATCCTTAATCTCTTCTTCTGTAGTGGAAAGTAATATATCCTTTACATTACCACGAATTCTCTGGAAGGATTCTGCAATATATATCATATCACCAAGTGGTACCGTCATCTTGTCGTAGAGATATGTGTCGGCATCGTTAATTGTTTTAATATTAATCACGCCAACCGCACCGATTGCGCCTGCGATGATTGCGACGATAATAAAGCCTAGAATGAGCTTTACTCCTATTTTTAAATTGTTATACCATTTCATATAATAACCTCCTCATTCGTATCTATTTTATATATTGTTTCAACTTCATCTTCATCTAGGAGCTTTTCACAATCCAATAATAATGTAACTTGACTTCCGGTCTTCCCAATTCCCTTAATATATTTTCTCCCGGCTTTATTCATGTCCGGAGGGGGGACAATCTCATCCTCCGGAATGGATAATACTTCCTCAACTGTATCAACAATGATTCCAATCGATATGTCCTTGATATCAATGACAACGATACAGGTTCTGTCATTATAATCAACAGACGACTTTTTAAACCTAGACCTTACATCCAGTACCGGTATTATCTTCCCTCGTAAATTAATAATGCCTTTGATATAATCAGGAAGCTCCGGAACTACTGTAATTGGCTGTATTCCTACAATTTCGGTTACATATCGGATCTCAATTCCATATGTTTCACTTCCCAATGAGAAAGTGAGATATTTATCTTTCTGGGTATCTTCTTCCTCATTATATAATTCTCGTGTGATTTCGTCTTTCATGACTTCATCTCCTTTTATTATTCAATTACCATAATTTCAAGTAAAAGCTAGCCCTCCTATGTCTAATATTAAGCTAATGCTCCCATCCCCTAATAGGGTACAGCCACCAAGACCATTGAGCTTTCTCTTACTTTTTATATAATTAGGCAAAGCCTTCACTACTACCTGCTGCTGTCCGATGAGTTCATCTGCGAAAAGACAGAGTGTATTGCTGCCATGCTCTACCATAATTAATATCCCATCCGAAAACTCGTTGCTCCTTGCACTTACCTTAAAGTACTTATGTAAACGTAGAATCGGATAACATTCTCCTCTTACCATAATCATTTCATTGCCATCGGGATCGGTCAGTATATCTGTTACCTTTGGTCGAAAAGACTCTTTAATCGCTATAATCGGAATAGTATATCTGGAATCGCCCACCTTTATATTCATTCCGTCAATAATTGCTAAGGTCAAAGGTATTCTAAGAGTGATCTGTGTATATTGGTCTTCGATGCTATCGACTTCCACTGAGCCACCAATTGCACCAAGATTCTTCGCAACTACATCCATTCCTACGCCTCTACCTGAGAACTCGGTAACACTTTCCTTCGTAGAAAACCCGGGTATCAGGATGAGATTATAGATCTCCTGATCCGTCATTTCACTTTCCGGTTTATTCAGTAATCCATTCTTTCTTGCTTTCGCTATTAGCTTATCCTTCTTCAGCCCTTTTCCATCATCTTTTATAATTACCAGGACATCGCTTCCTGAATTTTTAGCTTCTAAGATGACTCTGCCAACAACATCCTTACCTTTCCTTCGTCGCTCCTCAGATGTCTCAATTCCATGATCAATCGCATTACGAATTAAGTGCATTAGGGGATCAGAGATATTCTCTATGATATTCTTATCAACCTCTGTTTCTTCCCCTATTATTTCAAGATTCACCTCTTTCCCTAACTTTTTACACATATCCCTCAGAATCCTTTGGGTCTTTATGAAGGTTGTTGAAAGTGGTACCATTCTGATGGCCATAACCATATCCTGTACTTCATTGGTTATCTTATGTAGTTGTCTTGCCGACTTATGAAAATTCTCAACAAGAATATTATTAATCTCAGGGTTTTGAGTGACCATCGCTTCCGATATTACCAACTCACCAACTAAGTCCATAAGCTTATCCATCTTATCCACTTTTACACTGATCACCGATTGACCGGTAACTGCAGTTTCTTTCATATTCTGCTTACTCTGAAGCGATTGCTCAATCGTAGATATATTGTCATTTTGGCTTTGTAATGCTTGGTTTTTTGCGTTATATAACTGTTGAAATGCATCCTCGTTCTCTAATTGGACAAGCTCTAGACTTTTTAAAAAAATTGTCTGCATAAAGAATTGATGAATTGTATCATAATCGTGCACTGTTATTAGATATATTTCGAAACCGTTTTCTCTTATCCACACTGAGGTTTCATTATTCTCAATAATATCTTCCGGGAGAAAATAGACCTCATCAACCATATCCATCAAATTATGGATGATGGTATAGCATCTGATATTTTCCATCTCACAATCATCCTGAAACAGAATGGTTGCCTTGAATTTATTCTTGCCTCTCCGATCATTTTTCCTATCTGTAGCCACATAATACTTCTGGTTTTCCTGTGTAATTTTTATCTCCGGGACATCCTCATGAGGACGATCTTTTTCTAACAAGGACAGAAAACGATGTAGCTTCTCTTCTATTAACTCAGCATCCCCATCCGCAGACTCGCCGTTTTTAATTTTAGAAATTTCTTGTTTTATAAAATCAACACCTTCTAAAACCAAATCCGATAGTGTGGAATAGTCCATTCTCTCCGGATTCTTTTCCCTAAGATAATAAAAAATGTCTTCAATAGAATGCGCGAGCGTTCCAATATTGTTAAAAAGCATCATAGCTGAAGATCCTTTAATCGTATGCATATATCGAAAAATCTCATTGATTGCATCCTCAGAATATGCTGCGGTTTTTTCACTTGCGATCACTGCTTGCTCTAACTGCTCCAATTGCTGCGTTGTCTCAAATATGTACATTTCTAGCATAGGTTCATTTATAAACATATTCGTCACTTAAGCTTCCCCCTTTCCGTTTATCAGGACATTGTCCATCCTATAGCCCTTTAATCCCATGGTCTTCCGATCACCTTCTCAATAAAAATCCTGGAAATATATGGATCAAACTGGATACCGGCATTATTTTTGATCTCTAAAGTTGCTTCTTCTTCCTTTAATGGCTTACGGTAAGGCCGTGCACTGGTCATCGCATCGTAACTGTCTGCCAATGTGATAATTCTGGTAAGCATCGGTATCGCTTCGCCTTTTATGCCGTGGGGATAGCCTCCTCCGTCCCATCGTTCATGGTGTAGCAATACTAATTCAGCTAGTTCCAGCATATCATTGGAAGAGCTTAATATACGATATCCAATACTGGGATGTTGCTTAACTTCCTCCCATTCCAGATCTGTGAGCTTAGTGGGCTTATTAAGGATACTTTCTTCTATTGCAATTTTACCGATGTCATGCAACAAACCGATAATCCTAAGACTGCTTATTTCCATTTCCGGTAAGTCTAATGCTCTTCCGATTCTCTGGCTTATATCACTCACTCTTTTCGAGTGCTGTTCTTCTCTTGGATTTTTTTCGTGCAATGTATTAATGATTGTTCCTATCACATTGCCTCTCAAACCTGCATTTTCAATAGTTTTAAGCCTATACATATGATCCTCTGCATTTTTAAGGACCTTCAGAATGTCGTCTTCTCCCCTCTCCTTGGATGCCCAACCAAAGGAAATGCTCATATGGATTGCATTCACTTGTTGATTTATGCTTGCGACCTTTATCTTTTTCACTATCCTTTTCGCTTCTTCAGATGTTGTTCTAGGTAAAAGGATGACAAATTCATCTCCACCCCATCGAGCGACAACATCTCCTGCCCTGCATTCTGTTTGAATGCATGTGGCAGCCTTTTGCAATAGTTCGTCACCTCTGTCATGACCAAAGGCATCATTCACCAGCTTTAAGCTATTTACATCCCCCATGATAATGGAAATCGGAAGATTTTCTTCAACATCCATTCGTTTAATTTCCTCTTCATAATATCTTCTATTAAAAAGGCCGGTCAGGTTATCATGATAGCTTAAGAACTTGAATTTATACTCACTCTCTCTTAAAATGTCCTCAATTTTAATTCTTTCCGTAATCTCTGTTTCCAATTTCGAATTTATAGCCTGTAATTGGCAAGTGCGTTCTAAGACCTTATTCTCCAACTCCTCATTTAGGATTCGAATCTCATCTTCCACCCTCTGGCGTTCTATTACCTCTTCTTCCAAGATAGCGTTTGTTTCCTCCAATTCTGAATTAAGCTCCTCCAGTTGAAGTGTTCTATGATTAATCCTCTCTTCGAGTTCATTATTGATTCTTTCTATTTCTGCTTCCTTGATTAGTCTTTGATTAATTTCCTGCGTAAGATTAATGTTTTTAATCGCATATTTCGAGAGCTGCTGTGCATTCAGATAGAGAAAATTACAAACATCCTCGAATTGTTGCTTTGACATACGTTTAACCTTAGACAGTTCCTCCATGTAGATACCGCGGTCTACTCCAATAACATCTGCGTAATTCAGTAAATCCTCAATTTTATAATCTTCATCCAGTACTTGTCCTATTAACCAATTAGCGATATGCTTTCCTTCAACGATAATACTCGCCCCTGCATCAATCAAACCGCCGCTGAAGCATCGCTGGATGCTTGGCCCATCCTCCTTCGACCTTCCTATGATTGAGTCCGAAATCAAGCAGTTTTTAAGCCCTACCTCTGTCTTTCTAATCAAATCGTTGCATAAACAGCAAAATCCGCTTGGTTTTGTGATAGGTGTTCCATCCGTCTCTGTAATAAGTGTTGCAACTCCGGTAGCAACCGAAAATAAATCTTGCAGTTTTTGTATCTCCTCTAAATCAAATAATTCTAAGAATTTAAAATTTGTAATTTCCGTAAAATTGTTCGCTTTATGCTCCCCACTCATGCTTCGACCCTCAGCTTCCGGTACTATTTTATTTAATATTATAAGTTGAATAGCTATAGAATAATTTACAAAATCCAATATAGTCATTCTATCTTATCAACAGTCACTGACTAAATACTGACATAATTCCAAAAGGATTCTGTTAATACGACAAAATAACCTTGCAATATACTACTACATTCGAGATATTAAACCAAAAAAATTCGCCCATACAGGGCGAACCTAAGAACTCCTATGTTAGAAGCACCTGAGTAATAATAGAAACAAAGCTAATTACTAACGGTTGCTTATGAAACATGGCTTATCGGAAAGTCTTGATCAGTTCGTTATATAACTTTATTATGTAATCACCCGGTTTAATACTAAGTTCATTATCAAGCATATTTGAATATAGAATAAACTGTCTTTTTAATAACACTTTATCCCTACGAGCAGCATAGATTCTCATTAAAATACAGTTAGCCTCTTCATCAAACTCATTGATTTTTATTATTTTCTTTGCGATAGACAACGCTGCAGTCAACATGCCATTATCAAGTAAATACCATATTGTTTTTTTAGCAAGGGATAAATACAATTCTGAGATACGTTCTTTTTCAGATAAGGACCAACTGTAATCTCTTTCCTCAAAAAGCTCTCCGCAAAATAATTTTTCTGTTTTTAATACATCTTCAAGGTTGTTCTTCTGTATATTTCGATAGGCGGTAACATTGTTTTCAAAATCTATAAAATCGATATAGATGTCCTTTGTCTCAATTCTATAGCTTTCACCGCTGGATACGATAACTGCCCGCATTCCAAATGGATCCAAAGAATTTCGTAATTTATATATTGTGGTATTAAGGTATGTCACCGCATTTCGCGGTAGCATTCCACCAAACAAGTCCTCAATAATATTCCATTTCGATACAGCACGTCCCTTTTTCAAGAGCAAATAACATAATAATTCTACGCTCTTAGATGATGTAAAACGCACCAGTTCGCTATTTGCTCCACGTACATCCAAATTTCCCAAAGTATTTATAAATAGTTTCGGTGAATCTTCCATCTGCTTTGCAGATTGTAAAAAAACCAATTTTTCAATTGCTAATTGAATCGAGTTTTCCAATTTTGCCTGGGTTACCGGTTTCAAGATATAGTCAAAGACATGCAGATCATATGCTTCCAGTGCATATTCCTTATGCCCGGTGAGAAATAAGATTGCAATATCTTTGACCTCGCGAGTGACCCTTCTCACAAAATCCAAACCATTCTCATTTGGCATATTAATATCGACTAATGCTATATCTACCTTGTTACTCTCTACGAAGTGAAACGCTTCCTTCGTGTTCTGAAAGCAACCGACAATCTCCATGTTCGGGATTTTAGAGATCATTCTTCTTGTGATCAGCAGCGATGCCTTCTCATCATCAACCAGTAAAACTTTCATTCAATTCACCTCCATATACTTTCTTCCAGACTCAGTATTTTTCTAAGAATGCTTTGGTAATGATAAATAAAAAGTGGTGCCTACCCCAGGCGAACTATCCACCCATATTTTGCCTCCCACGAGTGAGATGAACTCCTTACACATTAATAGCCCGATGCCTATCCCTATTTCACCGGCAGTTCCTATGGAATTATTGATACTCGTTGTAGTAAAGAGCTCTTCGGCTTGATTATAATCCATCCCAATACCGGTATCCTGAACAGAGATAATCGCTTCATCCTCGGTTTCATATGATTGAAAGGTTATTACACCGCCGTAATCAGTGAACTTAATCGCATTCGATAGAAGATTACGCAAAACCATCTCAAGTATATTTCTATCCACATATATCAGCATATCTCCATCTATATTACTCATTATGTTTATCTTTTTTATCCCCGCCTGTACATAATGCAAGGCCATAATTTCTTGCACCATGTCAGAAAGCTTAATAATTAACGGCTTATAATTTAATCCTTCTTTTTGGTTTAGTATCCATTCCAATAAATTCTCAATAATTTTATAAGTATGATCAACCTGCTCCTTAACCGCCAAGTAGATTTCTTTATTTTCATCATTATAATACTCTTCATCTTCCCCCAAGAGCATAATCAGATTAATCATATTAGCCATAGGATTTCGTATATCATGAGAAAAAACCGTGAATAATCTATCCTTAAATGCATTTAACTCTTTAAGATGCTCTGTAACAGGGACTAAATTTTTATGCAAAACCTGTTCCGTAATATCAATATTAAAGAAAACCGCATTGGTCAAAATGCCACTTTTGTCATATATAGGTGACCCGCTAAACAGGAAGTGAGTATCAGTTTCAGAAGTCTTAATGAAATAATGAAAATTAGTAACCTTTTCTCCTGCAAGCACCCGATAAACCGGCATATTATGTTGCATGATTTCACTTCCATCTTCATTAAAATACATATCTCTTTGATAGGTATCACCTATTTTTACGCGAAAGGTATTCTCGGCAAAATAATGATTGGCTGAATCGCTATAAAACAAGAAGTTGCCTGCTTTATCTGTAATCGACAAGATCGCCATATCAGAAATCGTATTTATAATAGTTTCTAATTGCATGTTCTGGAATGTTATTTCTTTTTCATATTCTACCAGCTCAGTAATATCTGAGCTGCAAATTATGCCAAATAAGAACTCTCCCTTATCATCGTAAACAGGTGTCCCGTTGACCTTAAAATGTATTTCCTCCTCTTTATTCTTGACGATCAATCTAAAATTAGACAGTTTTTCTCCCTTTAAAACTCTGGCTGCAGGCACCGTATCCGCATTTATCTCGTCACCGTCAATATTGTAATATTTTGCAGCCGGTAACCAATCCCCTAACCGGCTTACCTTCAGTGCTGGAATGAACTCTCTTGCTGCCTTATTCATCCTAATATAATAGCCCTCTTTATCAACCACAACACAATGATCCGACATGTTATCAAAAATCGAATCAACCTTCATCTGTTGTATACTTAAGTCTTCTTTCAGCTCTCGCAACAGCTGATTACTTTGTTCCGCAGCTAATTGCAGCCTTTCCTCCTCTTTGACCTTTCTGTCAGTGATATCAATCACAGTTGAGACCGAACCGCATATTCGATGTTGTCGGTCAAAAACAGGATTCACTCTAATCGTATAAAATTTATTACCACCAAAGCCTATGGTATCAATTTCAAAATCAACGGACTGCATGTTATTGCAGGCCAGGAGCCAGTCCGGCCACACAGAAAGTATAGAGTAAATATTAAAACCCTTCGTAATGTTTTGACTAAAATTAGATAGGATAAATCTACTAGCAGCTTTATTTATATCAATTATATTCCCTCTATCATCAACCACCATAATCCCCTCTGCTATACTATCGATAATCGAATTCGGGGCGGCTCGTTCACGCTCACAGAAATGTTTTATAATAAAAATCTCGGGAATAATACCCTTTTTTTGAAATACATAGATAGATAGAGCAATGTTATATAATGCAACTACAGAAAATATTATCTTCCATAACATGATTTTTCACCCCAATCGCCATAACAATTCATGATATATAAGCACTCACCTAACGCTTGTTAGGTAAATTATAACATCTATCTTTTTATGATACAATTACTATTATAAACACATTAAGAATTATTCTTATTTTGAGTCTTTCACAAAGTTCCACAAGCCGCTGATGCACACAAAAAAAAGGCTGTTGCAAAACATATATGGGATGTTAAGGGATGTATGTTCTTCTTACCTTAATCTCACTTATATGTTTTGCAACAACCTTTTAGCCCATCTTATATGAAACAAATTATCCCAAATATAGTTCTATCATTCGATAAAATGCCTCTAATTCGAATGGCTTTGAAATATAGCTATCCATACCTGCTTCTTTGCATTTCTCTTCATCCTCACTCATCGCATAAGCAGTAATAGCAATGATTGGAATATGTTTCTTTTCCGCCATTTCAGTTCTAATTATTTTAGCGGTTTCTAAACCATTTAGCGCCGGCATCTGTATGTCCATCAAAATAAGATCGACCTCTTGTTTTCTTACAATATCCAGTGCTTCTCTACCATTATAAGCGGCTATAAAATGATATTCTTTCCTTTGTATCAGATTTTGCACAATCTCCTGATTTATTAAATTATCGTCAACGATCAGAATTACTTTCTCCTTCTGTGGACCAAGCTTATTTTTATTATTAACTGGAATACCTTCTTGATTTTGCTTCATCTGGGTCTCTGAGATTTCAAATTCCCCGGTAAAAACAAATTTACTTCCTTCTCCAATCTTTGAAGTAAATATAATATCCCCACCCATTAATAAGGCTATGCTTTTTGCTATTGCCAGACCAAGTCCAGAACCCAAATATTTCTTTTCGTAGGATAAGTCACCCTGACTAAAACTGTGAAATATTTTTTCCTTATAACTATCTTCAATTCCAATTCCGGTGTCTTGAATGATAAAGTCGATTCTTTCTTTGTTGTTAGTCGTGCATACCTTGACTATACGAAATGATATCTTTCCTTTGTCTGTAAACTTTATTGCATTGCTTGTTAAATTATTCAACACCTGCATTAATCTATGTTCATCACCGATGAGCCCGTAATTGATCGCCGGATCAATAGAAAGACTTATCTCCAAGTCTTTTGCATTTCCATTGATTAACAATATATCATACACTTTACGAATTGTATCTCTTAAATCAAATGCCTCTTGATTCATCGACAGATTGTTGGACTCTATTCTTGATATATCAAGGATATCATTAATCGTCAAAAGAAGTGTATCCGCTGCTTCTTTCAATCGTTTAGCATATCGCTCCTGCTCATAAGTTAGATTGGTTAATTGTAAAAGCTGCACTGTACCAATTATTCCATTAATCGGTGTCCGTATTTCATGACTCATATTGGCTAAAAACAATGACTTTGCTTTGTTTGCATTATCTGCCTCTTGCTTTAAGAATTCTAGTTGAATACATTTTTCTCTTATTTCCTCTTCGATGACTTTTCTGCTTGTCACATCTTCATGGGTCCCAACGATTCTACTCGGTTTACCATACTCATCCCATTCAAATACTCTTCCTTTGGTTCTGATCCATTTGTAGTCATTGTTTTTACATTTGATCCGATATTCTTTGAGGTAATCCTGGGCACTATTATTGTTATAAAGTTTAATAGCATCTGCCCTATCCTCCGGATGGATCAGTTCACTCAAATCTTCGATATTATCACTAAGCTCATCCTCGTTGTATCCGAGAATTTCTTTCCATTTTCCATAATTACTCAATTTTTTGCTTTCCAAAAAATAATCCCATACGCAAAAACTTCCACCTTGCAGAGCTAATCTCCATCTTTCTTCCTGTTCTTTTAATCTCTTCGCTAACTCTATCTTCTCAGATATATCCTTATAGATACCAATCGCACCATTAAAATCTCCTCGATCATTAAAAAGTGGTGCCAATGAAATAGATACATCGATATAATGTCCTTTTTTATGTAGTCGTTTTGTTTCTAGTTTATCAATAATCTTTCCTTCCCTAACCAACATAATCTTAGTTTCATACTCGTTGAATTTATCTTCCGGTACTAATAGTTTAATATTTTTACCAATAATTTCATCCTTTGAATAACCCAGTTTTAACTCAGCACCTTTACTCCAAAGAAATATCTCGAAATCTTTTGTCAGACCGACAATCGTATCATCAAAAATATCCATCGCTTCAGAAAACATCCTTGCAGTTTTCGATAAAATTACCATATCTGTGATATCCCTAATGATACTCACAACAACGTTCTTAACCCTTTCATCCTTGTATACTGATTTAACCTCCACCGGAAATTTAGTTCCATCCTTCTTATAATGATAGGTCTTGAATTCAATTCCGTTTTGCATTGCTTCCTGTAGTTGCTTATTGACCAGATATTCCTCTTCTCTTCGAATGTCAATAATACTTTTCGTTATAAGTTCATTATAAGTATAACCATAGGTTTCTAGCGCCTTTTTATTACCATATAATATCCTTCCTTCATTATTAACAATTAAAACGATATCGATAAAATTGTCAAGAAAACCATTACTCACAGAGCACATATCATATCCTGAGATATCGTTTTCTTTCTTGAAGGGCATGTTATTATCCGTTTTCATTATGCGACTCCTCCTATGAATTCATACTATTCCAGATCTTTATCCAAGATAAATCGAGCTCAGCATTACTCATCTTCGTGCCATAAGTTATCATTTCAATCATTTGCATTTTCTCATTTTTCTTATAGATCTGTAAGCTTTCCAAAGGTTTCATATTGCCATTCAACAAATCACTTTTCATACATAAATTAATCAAATGAAGAATAATATTATTCTCTTCATTTGAATAAAAACGATATTTCTCATGCAACAGATATGATATCTCTTCTGGCGGAAACAATTGATATCTTAGTAAAAACTTCTGTTTTACGATGTCGTTCGAATAATAACGAATCATACCTTTATACATATCACCTAACCTTAGCATTGGTGAGCTGTAATTATTCGCATTCGCCAAGTCGTTGCGATACCGAAGGTTTTCTTTACAAATATTATCATAAATGTGAAAAAATAAATCTATTTTTGAAGTATAATAATAATATAGTGAAGATGCTTTAATATCCACTTTCTTGCAGATATCTCTTACATTTGATTCTTCATAACCCTTTTCTAAAAAATCTTTGAATGCAATGCTCTGAATTCTTTCCTCCGTATTTTTATTGATTTTTAACACCATCCTTTTATTTCTTAAGTCATATATTCTCAGGTGATATCCCCATCAGGTCATTTTTGATTGCAAAAAGAGATCCTTCTAATAAATTAATATAGCGTATTGATAGAAAAATATATGTTCCATCCACGATCGTTTTATCTTAATTCTTATCCTTGTTCATCAATTCAACAAAAAGCTCGGCTATCTGGGGATCAAAATGAGTTCCTGCATTACAGGTGATCTCTTCAAGGGCATCCTGCTTCGACATACCGTTGCGGTATGGTCGATCCTGTGTCATTGCATCATAAGCATCTGTCACCGATAAAATTCTTGATAATAAGGGAATGCTTTCTCCCGCAAGTGCCTGTGGGTATCCGCTTCCATCCCAGTGTTCATGATGAGTCAGAATATAGAATGCAATCGACATTAATTCCGGAGAGGACATTGCAATACGATAGCCAATTTCAGAATGTTTCTTCATCTCAATCCATTCTTCTGCTGTCAGCTTGCCCGGTTTGTTTAAAATTTGATCCTTAATTCCAATTTTACCAATATCATGAAGTGCGGCTAACAACTCCAACTCATCAAATTGTTGTCTTGTGAGACCGATTGCTTCACCGACCATTCTAGACAGTTCTACTAAACGGTCTGCATGTTGTTCTGTCTCAAAACTTTTTTCAAACAACGCTGTCTTCATAGAAGCTATCACTGAACTATGAAAACTTCTTCCTTCCAGAAGCTTTCTCTTGTACATGAAATCCTCAGCAAGCTTAATCACATTTTTTATATCTTCCTTGCTATCTTTCTTTGTAGCAGCTCCCAGAGAGATACTGATATGATAAATCTCATTATTCACCTTCTTATTATATTCCGTACAGGTGTCATAGATGTTCTGTATAACCTCTAATGCTTGCTCCGAATCCATATTAGGTAAAGCAATAATGAATTCGTCGCCACCCAGTCTTGTAACTATATCTTCCTCCCTGCAACAACTTTTTAGTATTTCTGCCATGGCGAGCAAGAGCTTATCACCTTCATCGTGACCCAAAGAATCATTAATCATCTTCAATCCATTAATATCACCCATTATTATAGACAAGGGATAGAAATGACTATCATCGAGTCGGTTCAGCTCGATCTCATAAGCAGCCCGATTACATAGTCCAGTAAGATAATCATGCTTATATAAGAACATGATCTCTTCTTCCCTTATTTTACGTTCTGTTATGTCTCTGCAATTAATTAAAATCCCTTTGATATTTTCGTCCCAAAGGAGATTTGTTGCAGTCATCTCAACATATCCTGTGCTCTCGCCTTTTAGATACCTAACTTCTACCGTACCGCCTTTTTCCGGTTGCACTAGTAGTCCCTCTAAGGCACTGTGTAGATATTCTCTATCACTTGGATGAAATTCTTCAATCAATGAATGATCCAACATATTCTGTGACATCCAAGGAAAATGTTCTTGTAGGTTAGGACTGTGATAGGACACGATTCCAACCTGATTTACAACAAAAATCGCATCTGATATATTTTTTATCATTACCTTATGTTTTATCTCGCTTGCAGCAATAATTGCCTGTGACTGTTTTATCAGTTGTGCCTGTTTCTCCAGTCCGTTATAAATGGCATTCATCAGAACAAGAAGCATGAGACCGCAGCCTTGGGCTGTTCCTGCATTAATCATCCATACCTCTTTATATCGCATCACTGTTGTCCCCGTCAAGAGATCGGTATACAATAATATGGTAATCAGAATAAATACCAGATAATTGATAACCAGAAAAGGGATAAGCTGGTTTTTGTCAAGGATACAACCGGCCAAAATCAACGTAAATAGCACTCCCAGCAAACCACTACCCAATATATCGGCTGAGAAAATCAAGAATATACTAACTGAATATATCATCAGAATTAAAAAGGGCTTTTTTATATCCATCGATATTCTCTTATGGATAAGAAAACTAGCACCCAATACATAGAATAAAAGCTCTACATAAGCATAACCCCTCATACCGTTGTGGTAGAAAACATAACTACCATAGCTCATCAAAGGCGCACCAACCAGAAGCACAACGGTTGATGTGATATAGAACATTTGGTTTTTCCAAAACTTAACTTCCTCTTTATTTAAGCGAAAGCTTTGTTCATCGATCAACATATCATTGTACCATTTTTTCATTATTCCCAGGAAATTTTTATATGTTTCATAAATACTCTTTTTTGTGTTTCGTATCATTTGTATTAATACACCTCAGACTTCGGCAGAAATTTATTCCCAAGATCTTCTTAAGAGAATTATTTCTGTTCAACAAAATTTATTAAAACAGGACAAATTTACTATATCACAAAGTCTCATAAGAAGAAATAGCCAACCGATGATTTTCTTTATAAATCGACACAATATTGTCTTTCCTGCTATCTCTGCACCGCTTCCCAAAGGTATAGCCTGGATGCATAATCCTGGAACAACCGGATCTCCTCATTATATCCCGTGCCACCAAAGCCTTGCTTCAGTTTGACACCTGCATGATTATATAAGTCGCCGCAAGCAGTGTTATCCTCGATCTCGCCCGGCATCTTCTTCACCATGGCGATAATATTATGAGCCAGCGAGTCCTTCTTAATATGAATCGGAGAGATCATATTAATCAGGTCACCAAATTCCTTAATATTGAAGATTTGCTGCCGGTTCGTCATATGGTATGTTGTCTCCGGAGCCAGACCCTTGGTCTTAAAGCAACCATAGCTGTAATTTGCCTTCACGTTCTTCTGAAGGAACAGCCCCAATGCCGTCTTCTGATCCTGTGATACCGTCATCCATTGATAGATGCCATTTTCTCCTGTCTTAATGCGATAGTAATCACCATATTGGAATACCTCACGATACCTCTTATAGAAGGTTATTTGCTCTTCCACCAGCTTCTTCTCTTCTGAACTAAGCTCTGACAGGTTGCATTCATAGCCCAGGAGTCCGAAGGCTGCCACCTCATAACGTGTCTCCAGAGATGTATTGCGAAGTGTCTGATGATTCGGACATCCGGATACGTGAGCCCCCAGCACTGACATGGGGTATCCATAGCTATAACCGGATTGAATCTCTGAACGGCAGATTGCATCCGTATTATCACTGGCCCAGATCTGTGGCATATAGCATAGCATTCCCAGATCAAAACGGTTTCCACCGGAAGCGCAGCTTTCGAATAATACCTTAGGGAACCGCTTCGTCAATTCACCCAGAATTCGATACAATCCAAGCACATACCGGTGACTGAATTCCTTTTGCTGTTCAGGAGCAAGTGAAGCGGAATAGGTGTCCGAAAAGATTCGATTCATATCCCATTTTACATAAGCAATATTAGCACTGGCAAATATCCTGCTCATCTCGTCGATCAGATAGCTACAAACTTCGTCTCTGGTCAAATCCAGTATCATCTGGTTTCGTCCAAGTGTATGATCTGTCCCTTTTACCTGAACTGCCCAATCCGGATGAGATCGATATAGTTCACTGTTCTCATTAACCATCTCAGGTTCGACCCAGATTCCAAAATCCATTCCCAACGCATTGATTTTATCGGCCAAGCCTTTTAAACCATCCTTAAGCTTCTCACGGTTTTCTCTCCAATCACCCAGGGATGACGTATCATCATTGCGAGAGCCGAACCAGCCATCATCCAGGACAAATAGCTCAATCCCTAATTCCTTGGCACTCTTTGCCTGTTTCATTAATTTACTCTCATTGAACTTAAAGTAATTCGCTTCCCAGCTGTTCAGCAGTACCGGACGTATTCTATCCCGCCACTCACCACGAACGACGTGCTTACGGATAAAGTGATGCATATTCTGGCTCACTCCGTTAAAGCCGGATGGCGAATATGTCATGACCGCTTCCGGTGCCTCAAAATACTCAGATGGCTTAAGTCGGTATTGAAAGTGATATGGACTCAACCCCTGAAGAATGCGAAGCTTTCCCATACTATTCACCTGCATCGCTGCATAATGATTTCCGCTGTACACCAGGTTAAAGCCATAGCAGTTGCCATAATCCTCATCGGTATGACTCTCACTGACCAGGAAGAAGGGATTACTTCGATTTCCGGATACTCCTGACTTAGAGTCATTAACAAAGATTCCCGGAACTGCTTTTGCTTGAGATCGTTCCATTTCTCTAGCCCAGGTACCATGGAAGGTGGTAATTGTATAGTCGTCAGAATCAAGATCCAGCTGGTTACTCATGATTCGTTCCAGTGAGATCGGATGTACTGATTGATTGATCACCTTGGTGCTTCTTGTAATTACATCACTTTCTTCAAATACACTATAAGTTAGTATTACGGTAACCCCATAATTCTGATCCACCAGTTCAATCTCAAGACTATGATAGCTATCTGCTGTCTCTTCAACTTCCATCTTTCTATAGGAGGATGGCAAACCTTCCAGTTCACTTTTGTTCTTCAGTAACCTTGCATCCCGAAACAGAAAATCGCAGACATCTCAAGACAGACATCCTCCAAGGATAGCTCCGGATGCGCTTTGGAATATGCTAACTGGGTACCTCCGATAAAGTTTACCTTCTGTATCAAAGGGTTGTAGCCACCGGTCAGATTAATTCGACGGCCATAATATAGATGTTCCAGATGCCCGGATGGCATGACATGAAAGCAGTAAGTCGTATTCTCGGTATCCAGTATGAATAAATCCTTCTCTCTTCTAATCATCGCTGTTCTTCCCTTCTTCAATTTTATCTTTCTGACTTCTTATCATCCTATCTTCTTGTCATTTTATTTTGTTCGTATTATGTAATTACTGCTCTTCTCTATCCTTCAGTTCAGTTAGAATCTGTCCCATTGTCTCCTCCGATAGCTTGTATTTTCTTCGGAAGAACAGAATTGATAACAGTAGTCCCACCATAGGTATGATAATCATAAAGAAGCGCATTCCCTGTAAGGTTGATGCTGTCTGGGCCGGTGCATTAATATCGAGCTTAATCAGATCGATACCAACACCTGCAATAAGTGCTGAGAAGGCAGATGCCAGCTGGACTACGAAGGTCTGCATGGAGAAGATTACACTTTCACTTCTTTGCTTTGTCTTCCATTCACCGTAATCAACAGAATCAGCCAAGAATACAGTCGTAAGTACGGTAGCGAGACCAAAACCAAAGTAGATGATAACAGCTGCAATACACAGAAATACAAGATTACTGATCTTTAGCGTACCTAAAGTAAATAGGATTCCGTAACCAAAGATAGCCGTCAGTATTGCACCGGTGAATATCTTTTTACGGTCCCATTTCTTACGAAAAATCGGAAGCAGTGTCATGGATAGAATCTGTGTCGCACCGCCAACCGTGCCAAATATCCCATAAAGAGCGGAATTACCAATATCATATTTGAAGAAATACACTGCCAGCTGTGAAGTGAGATAGATGGAGGCATTGAAGATTACTATGGTGATTACCACTGCCAGTGCCTGATCATTCCGGAATAGTGCTTGGAACATTTCCTTAATTCTTGGTGAATGAAGCTGCGGTTTTGTCTTCTCCTTCACATTCATTACAGTGATCGAGATTGCCACAATAAAGAAGATACTGATCATTCCTGCAAATACTTGAAAACCGGTGCGTTCATCACCTTTGCCAAGAACCGGCACCAGAACCATAGTCAGCGCGGTCGGAATAGCAAAACCAAAGCCGGCACAGCTTCTCGCAATGACGGAAATATTCTCACGATCCTTACCGTTTTGCGAAATCGCAGGGATCATAGACCAGTAAGGAATATCCATCAAAGTGTAGGTGGTCCCCCACAGAATATAAGCTGCCGATGCATAGATCAGCAAGGGTGTCCCGGTTAAGGAACGCGGTACTGCATACATCCCATAGAGCGAAATTGCGCTCAATACAGTTCCGATTAGGAGCCAGGGGCGGAATTTACCCATTCTGGTATTCGTCTTCTCCACTATAATCCCCATAAATGGATCGTTGACTGCATCCAGAGCTCTGGCAACCATAAATAGCACTCCAACAAAGGTAGCACTTATGCCTAAGACAGTATTGTAATAATACATTAAGAAGCCGGAAACGATGCAATATACCATATCTTTTCCAACTGCGCCCAATCCATAAGCTGCCTTTTCTCTTGTTGTTAAATTCATACTCTTCTCCTCTTTTCCCATATAATATTGGATATAACTTATCGATCCATTACTTCTACCTTGAATTCCACCTGAGCTTCACCTAACTGCGCCTGGCGAATTCTAAGTATTCCGGCCCCCGTTCTTCCATTCGTTCTGACATAGGTCCCTCCCATACCACCTTTCAGACTAATCAGAGATGGTCCGATGATATCAATCGATCCTTCTGCAATAAGCTCCACCGGTTCCTGAAAATAAGCCAGGACATTATTCCATTCATCGACAGCTCGGATCTGTACTGCAGCCACATCATAGGTTGTATCCTCAACCAGACGGATCGTATCTGCTTTGATCCAAAGCTTCGGCTGCCGGAATGGAGTCTTCACGATCGTCTTGACTACCTGATTATCCCGAATCGCCTCGAATCGAAAGCTTGTCACTTGTCCTCCCCAGCTACCGATGTATTTGTAGAAGAGTCTGGTCCCATCCTCCAGTGTCAGGCGTTCCCGTAACATCAGCCCACCCATCTTCAGCTTAAAAAGAAGTGGTAGATGATTTGGTCCGTATTCCTTTACCGCATATAGAATCTGCTTCATCGTCTCTGCTGTCTTGTGGCTGTAATGCTCCTCTTTCTCCAAGAGTTCTCCTATAAAATCGTCAATGAGAATTGGTGGATGCGATAGAGATCCATACTCCTTTTTCGATGGGTAGAATTCTTTAATGAATGTATCATTCTTATAGACACGAATGGAATCCGCATTTGTAAAAGCATATACTTTGCGTATATTCCCTGCCGGATAATCACCGATATCCAGGGACGTACTAAGTTCAAAGACATCTGCGCCATCCCTCAAGCTTGCATATACCGAAGCAGCAAGCTTCGGGTTACGGAACATGTCCATTACACCATGATAGCAGATTCGGTCCCCACTACCGAAATCCTTATGTGTGTTATAGTCGAACATGCACCAGCCAAAGGCTCCGGTAATCTCCTCCTGTTCGAAGAGTGAATCTAATACTCTTGCATGCCGCAGAGCATGCTCCAATCGGTGTGCCTCGTCATCAAATAATTTGGTCGGAAACATATGACCGTTAAATTCCGTAACCAGATAAGGGGCCTTGGAATCTGAAGTAACCTCCTTCTTCGTACTAAGTCCCGGATTGGTTCCGTTATGCAGAAAGTCATTATAGGTATAGACATCCTCTAGTAGCTTACTCTTCTGGATGAATCTCACCCCACCGGTTTGTCTCACCGGATCCAGCTCTCTTGCCAGTCGATTTGTTCTGCGATAAAAATCATTGTCATCCTGAGATTCGTTAATTCTTACACCCCATAGAATAATGGAAGGATGGTTACGATATTGGAGCACCATCTCGCTGACCTGATGAATTGCCTTTGCTTTCCACTCGTCATCTCCGATATGCTGCCATCCCGGAATCTCTGTAAATACTAACAGTCCCAGTTCATCACACCGATCAAGAAAATGTCTGGACTGAGGATAATGAGAGGTCCGTACTGCATTTACCCTGAGCTCTTGTTTGAGAATTTCTGCATCTCTCTTCTGCTGTCTCTCCGGCATCGCGTATCCTACATAGGGAAAGCTCTGATGGCGGTTCAGCCCAACCAACTTCACCTTACGATGGTTCAAGTAGAAACCATCCTTACGAAATTCACAGGTACGAAAGCCGAAGCGAACATACTTCGTATCCATACAGGCTTCCTGTGGCGTCTCCGTAAACAATTCTAAGGATAGCTGATATAGAACCGGCTCATCCATCTCCCAATTCCTAACCCCGTCCACGGAAAACTTAAGCTTCATCGTCTTCTCTTTCGGATGCGTGATGCTCTGATATATCAGCTTTCCCGTCATATCCAATATGGAGTATCTCAGTAGGAAATCCTGTTGAACAGCTGTTAGCTCTTCCGATTTAGTACCCAGGGTCACCCAAAGCTCAACTTCCTTTGTCGAAGTATCACCTGCAGTAGCATCACCGGTCATAATATATGCATCATCTATGTACACCGGTTCCTTGATCTCCAGGGATACCTCGCGATAGATTCCTCCATACGTCAGATAATCGATAACATCACCAAAAGGTGGAAGATTATTACTCTCTCTGCTATCCACGACTACGGCGATGACGTTGTCCTCTTCTAACCTAAGATATGGTGACAAATTAGCAGAGAAAGCAGTATATCCACCTTCATGCGTTAGTAACTTATGACCATTCAGATATATGGTTGCTATGTGTCCTACCGCTTCAAAATGAAGCTGTACCAGTTTATTGCTCCATTCCTTACTTGCGAAGATATGCTTTCGATAGCAACTGATGAATTGATAGCTCTCTTCCTCGAAGTAATGATACGGAGTTATCGTATTGGTATGTGGCAAATGAACCAACTCCAGATTACTTTCCTCATAATCAGATGCCAGCATTGCCTCCTGATAACATTTACTATACCGCCAATCATAATTCAGGTTAATATGTTCTGTCATATAGATTATCATTCCTTTCTTAAATCATCCGATTTTGGGCTATGAAACCTGTATTCCGGGTTAATATCTCATTGATTACATTTATTGATTTGTCGGTCCTTCGTCTTCCAACACTCCGTGAATGAGGATATCCAGCATCTGCTTCATCGCATCCTCATAAGAGATCTGACAATCGATCAGTACGGATCGACTCAAATAATATTCTATCGTTCCGTTAAACATTGCCTGGAATACCGGCAGATTAATTTGTCGTATCCTTCCTTGCTCTATCGCCTGTTCCATAATCTTGAAGGTAGCATCCCAGTCCGTCTCCAGTCGGTTCTCAATCTTGGCATAGATCCGTGGAAATTTACTTTTCAAACCATAAAGCTGCCGAAAATCTATGGTTTTATAACGTTCCGGCATGACAATCAGAATTTTCTTAAGTTTATCAACAATATCCAGTGTCTCATCCTCAACGATCTCTCTCTCACTTTGCTTAATCGCGGTGAATACCGTATCAACTGCCTCGATAAACAGTGCCTCTTTCTCCTGCACCACCGTATACAGGGTTCTTTTACTAATTCCCATATTCTTGGCAATGTCATCCATGGTGAATTTGAGTCCCTTTTCATTAAATTCTTCGATTACTGCATCTATAATTTTCTCTTTTAATTCCATATGCTTCCTTTCAAAAATCACGTTATTCAAATTCATGATTTTATTATGCGATCAATATCAAATTAGTATAAAGCTTATTCCTAATAATCTATAACCACAAAACCAGAAAACTTATTATAGTTTTCTGGTTTTACTATACACCTTACATTAATAAAATGCAACTTAATCTTCTAAGAAAAACAATCGACTTGCTGACACTTTCGCGCCTGACACAAAAAAAGTACTCATTCGCCGTAGCCAATGAGTACTATGTTCTTCAATCGATTATATTAGTTGTTAATTAACTTAGACTTGTTGGTCCAGCTCATCATCTTACGAAGTTCTGTTCCAACTTTCTCTAACTGATGCTCTGATTCAATTCTTCTCTTTGCATTGAAGTTCGGGCAGCCAACCTGGTTCTCAAGTAACCAGTTACGTGCAAAGGTTCCGTCCTGAATATCGGTAAGAATCTGCTTCATCGTAGCCTTTGTCTCCGCTGTGATGATCTTAGAACCTGTGATGTAATCGCCATACTCTGCTGTGTTAGAGATGGAATATCTCATTCCTGCAAAGCCACTCTCATTAATTAAGTCGACGATCAGTTTCATCTCGTGAATACATTCAAAGTAAGCACTCTCCGGTTCATAACCTGCTTCAACTAAAGTCTCAAAGCCTGCCTTCATCAGAGCAGTAACGCCACCACAGAGAACTGCCTGCTCACCGAAGAGATCTGTCTCTGTCTCTTCTCTGAACGTCGTCTGAAGCACTCCGGCTCTTGCACCGCCGATTGCAAGTGCATAAGCGAGACCCAGTTCATGTGCCTTACCTGTTGCATTCTGATGTACTGCAATAAGACAAGGTACACCACGACCTTCCTGATACTGACTTCTTACAGTATGTCCGGGGCCTTTCGGAGCGATCATTAATACGTCAACATCTGCAGGAGGAATAATCTGTCCAAAATGGATGCTGAAGCCGTGAGCAAACATTAATGCATTGCCTGCCTCAAGATTTGGTGCAATAGATTCCTTATACATCTTAGCTTGCTTCTCATCATTAATTAAGATCATGATGATATCCGCTTTCTTTGCTGCTTCTGCTGCTGTGTATACTTCAAAGCCTGCTGCTTCTGCCTTAGCCCATGATTTACTGCCTTCGTAAAGGCCAATAATAACATGTGCTCCAGATTCTTTTGCGTTCAGTGCATGTGCGTGTCCCTGGCTACCATAACCGATGACAGCTATGGTCTTCCCCTCTAATAATGAAAGGTTACAATCTTGTTGATAGTAAATCTTAGCCATATCCTAAATCCTCCTTGTATTATGTAGGAGGATTTTATCCTCCTTGTATTATGTAGGAGGATTTTGTCCTCCTTGTATTTTGATAGGAGGATATTGTCCTCCTTATATTGTTTCGGAGGTTTTATCCTCCTTGAATTTCATTCTTAATTCAACCTCAACTAGTCGCTAAAATCAGAAATATCACCGGATCCTCTGATAAGACCGGTTAGGCCGGTACGACCTAATTCCTTAATGGTGTATGGCGAGAGCAAATTAATAAAAGCATCAATCTTATCCTGACTTCCGGTAAGCTCAATCATCAAAGATTCCAGAGCAACATCGACGATCTTGGCACGAAAGATATCTGCGATAGCAATGATAGCCTGGCGATCCTTCTCAACCACTGCCACCTTCACAAGAACCAACTCTCTGGTTACGGATTCTCCCGGCGCTAACTCTTTAATCTCGATTACATCCTCCAGCTTAAGCAGTTGTTTTCTGATTTGTTCTAAGATCTGATCATCTCCATGAGCCATAATGGTCATTCTTGAGATCGCCGGATCCAGTGTCTCACCAACCGTTAAACTATCAATATTATAACCGCGTCTACTGAATAAACCAGATACCCGACTAAGAACACCGGCGGTGTTATCAACCAGAACCGATAATACTATTCTCTTCATAGCATGCTCCTCTCCTTATGTAATGCCTTTCCTTGTG
>JAGFXQ010000024.1 GCA_017861355.1 Bacillota bacterium | reverse complement strand
ATTAACCTCTGTCTCTACACCTGCCTGCCATAATTTCAGAGTCTTTCCATCCAGATAGGTATAGGCACTCGGCCAGGGATTAAGCCCACGGATCAGACGCTCCAGTTTTACTGCAGGTTGATGAAAGTCCAGTTTCCCCATCTCTTTATTCAGAATCTTCACATAGGTAGCTTGATCATTATCCTGTGCAATTCTTGGTGCAGTACCGGCTTCCAGTTGATCCAGTGCAACCAATAATAGATCCGCTCCCAGTGCGGCCATCTTATCGAACAAACTCCCGCCGGTCTCATCAGCAGCGATCGGCAGCTTCTCCTGCAAGATCATATCACCCGTATCGATACCCACATCCATATGCATAATCGTGATTCCTGTCTCATTCTCACCATCAATAATCGAATATTGAATTGGCGCTGCTCCCCGGTATTTGGGTAACAGGGAGCCATGGACATTGATACACCCGTAAGTTGGAATATCCAACAATGCCTTCGGTAGAATTTGGCCAAAGGCTGCTACGACGATTACCTCCGGTGATATCGTCTTTACCAATTCAAGAAACTCCGGTTCCTTTGCCTTGATCGGCTGATATATCGGAATCCCCGCTTGTATCGCGAGTTCCTTCACCGGCGAGAAGGCAACCTCCCGACCTCTACCCTTTTGCTTATCCGGCTGAGTTACGACCCCCAGCAGTTCATGCTTTGATGCAATTAATTTCTCTAAAGTTACTGCCGCAAAATCCGGCGTTCCCATGAATAATACCTTCATCTAATTCCGTCCTTTCCACAGTCTGCAGTAAAAGGCTTATTGCACCTCTTCAGTAACAGTAACATCACGCAATTCACCGATGGTCTGGTCTACATAAAGCTTACCGTCCAGATGATCAATCTCATGACAGAAGGCTCTGGCTAATAAACCGGTTCCTTCTACGGTATATTCCTCCATATTTTCGTTAAATGCTTTCACCTTAACATAATTGGGTCTGTTTACAGTTCCCACTTTGCCGGGAACACTGAGGCAGCCTTCATCACCAATCTGTTCCCCTTCTGTTTCGATAATCTCGGGATTAATTAAAATGATTGGGGTATCGCCTTCCTCGGATACATCGATCACTACAAGACGTTTTAAGATTCCAACCTGCGGTGCCGCTAGTCCAACACCATTTGCATCATACATAGTATCCAACATATCTTCAATTAATATAAGAATTTTCTTATCTACATCCTTAATCTCTTTTGCTACCTTATTCAGAACTTTGTCTCCGACTTCTCTGATATTTCTGATTGCCATACTGTTCATCCTCTCTATCTATCTATTCGTTCGAACTTTTCAACTACGTTATTGTTGCTCACCATTCATCAGGAAGCAATTATAATATAATATCATAACCCAACCGGTTTTATCAACAAAATATCGATTAAGGTCATAAACTATTCACAAATACTTCCTTATTCTCCACTTAATAGCTGCTCATTGGGTCAAAATCAAACTGAAGATTGCATCCGGCAAAATAATCCGAGAATGAAAAATAGCCTTCCATATAGTTCTTAATTCGGATGAGTTCCTCGTAATCATCATGCTTGATATACATCACCCTGCGATACGTATCATTTGCTTTGGATAATGCAGCCGGAGCCGGTCCAATCAGTTGAAGTTGCAGTTGTTCCTTCTCCATATACAGCTTGAGTGCTTCCGAGAGATGAGTTGCAGCTTTTCCTGCCTTTTCTTCTTCCTTTGAGGTAACTAAGACCAGCAGCATATGAGCCACCGGAGGATATTGCATCAAGGTACGATATAATATCTCCTGTTCGTAAAAAGCTTCAAAGTCACCCGCTGCTGCAGTCTGAATACTGTAATGCTCCGGGTGATAGGTCTGAATTACAACTTCTCCAGGCAATACGTCTCTTCCTGCCCTTCCTGCTGCTTGGCATAATAACTGGAAGGTCCGCTCACCCGCACGAAAATCTCCGGTATAAAGCGACAGATCCGCAGCAATGATACCGACCAGCGTAACTTTCGGAAAATCATGACCCTTCACAATCATCTGTGTACCAACCAGGATATCCGCCTTATGCTCCGAAAATGCAGAAAGAATTGCTTCGTGTCCGCCTTTATTCTTCGTGGTGTCGGTGTCCATACGCAGTACCCTTGCCCCGGCAAATTCCTTCTTCACCAATTCCTCCACCTTTTGCGTTCCTGTTCCGAAGGCAGCAATATATTTAGAGCCACAGCTCGGACAGTTTCCCGGCTGTTTTTCGGTATATCCACAATAATGACAAACCATACCACCGTTATTATGAGAGGTCAAAGAGACATCACAATGAGGACATTTCATGACATGACCGCAGCTTCTGCAGGATACAAATCCCGCATAGCCTCTACGGTTAAGAAAAAGCATAATCTGTTCCTTCTTATTTAATCGATCTATCATCAACTCCTTCAGCTTCTCACTGAAGATTGATTTATTTTTATTTTTCAGTTCCTCGCGAAGATCTACAATCCAAACCACCGGCGGTTCTGCTTCTTTTGCTCTCTTTGTCAGATGATATAGCTTAAGCTTCCCCTGCTTCGCTTGCAGAAATGATTCCGTCGAAGGAGTAGCTGATCCAAGGAATACGGAGCTTCCGGTTAATTCTGCCCGCTTTCTTGCAACGCGAACCGCATGATATTTGGGTGTCGTCTCACTCTTGTAGCTGTTTTCATGTTCTTCATCAATGATAATCAACCCAAGGTTCTGGAAGGGCGTAAATAACGCCGACCTAGGGCCGATCATAATATCAATTTCCCCATTACGGGCACGAACACTTTGATCATAGCGCTCGCCTTGGGACATTTTAGAATTCATAATGGAGATACGATCACCAAACCGTCGATAAAACCGCTGAACTGTCTGATAAGTCAGCGCGATCTCTGGAATCAGCATAATTACCTGCTTCCCCTGACTGACGACATAAGCAATCATCTCCATATACACTTCCGTCTTGCCACTGCCTGTGACACCGAAGAGAAGGTAATCGGTACGGATACCCTGCACATAATCCCGAATAAAATCATCAATGATGTATTGCTGCTCCTCATTCAAATCAACCGGGTGGAATTGCTCTTCTCTGGAAGCAATCGGATTACGATAGATCTTTGATATTCAAAATACAGTTGATGCGCCTGTTCGTTGCCAATCACCAACTGTATACTTCTCTGTTCCTTAATTTTCACCGCCTTACGGACCGGAATTACTGTCTTCAGGGCATCATTCATCGTTCCACCGAAGGTTTCCTTAATCCAATACGCCAGATAAATAAGATGGCTGTCAATCATCGGTGCATCCGTGACGACGGTAGCAATTGTCTTGATCAACTCTTCCTTCAGCTTCGGGCTATTGGACCGATCAACGATATATCCGTTAATCTGTCGGTTTCCCTTCCCAAAGGGTACTACAACCAGTGCTCCGATTACAGCCTGCTCCGAGAGCTCCGGCGGAATGGCATACTGATATGTCTTGTCGAGGTCTTCATGGGAAATATCAATAATAATATCTGCATAGCTTTGATAAGACATATTGCCCCTCCTTTGTAAGTGATATTACAAGATTCTAATATAAAATGATTGATGTAAAGAACAAGTATCTTGATGCTTACCTATTTCCCACTCTTGTTTTCCAATTTTTGAATTGGTTTATTTTATTATAGAATTGGATTTGTACTGATAGCAGCAGCATCACGGATCAGCTCACGGTCATCCATCGGATGCTTCACTCCCTTGATTTCCTGATAATCCTCATGTCCCTTTCCGGCAATCACGATGACATCACCTTCCTCGGCATGATCGATACTATAACAGATTGCTTCCTTACGGTCAATGATCTCTACAAACTTACCTGGGCCTTTCTTCACTCCTACAATAATATCATTAACGATATCCTGGGGTTCTTCAAAACGTGGATTATCCGAGGTTACAATCGTCAGATCTGCCAGGTTGGAGGACACTTCACCCATCTCAAAGCGACGACTTCTGGAACGATTTCCTCCACAGCCGAATAAGCATACTAATCTCTTGGGATTATATTCTTTCAAGGTTGATAATAAGCTCTCTAAGCTCATTGCATTATGAGCATAATCAAGCATAACACTGAACTGCTTGGATACCGGCACCAGCTCCACTCTGCCCTTAACATTCACGTTACTTAAGGACTGAATGATCCGTTCATTGTCTACGCCGAAGTGTCTGCACAGGGCGATTGCACACATAGAATTATATACATTGAATTTGCCGGGGATATTCATCTCAACCTCCAGCTGCATTAATCCCTGTACTTTATATGCAATTCCAAGGAAACCTGGTTTTTGCAAAAGTCTTACCTCGGTAGCACGAATATCTGCTTTCTCATTAAAGCCAAAGGTTTCCACCTGACATGTGTGACCAAGAAGTATCTGCTCCGCATGAGCATCATCCATATTGATCAGGCCAAGCTTACACTGACGGAATAATTTACTCTTACTGGTCAGATAATCTTCAAAATCCGTATGCTCGGCTCCACCGATATGATCCTCACCCAGATTAGTAAAGATGCCGTAGTCAAACATAAATCCGGCGACACGGTTCAGCTTCAATCCCTGGGATGACACTTCCATAACCACACAGTCACAGCCCTCCTCCACCATACGTGCGAAACTTTCCTGAAGGGTATAGGACTCCGGTGTTGTATTATTTGCAGGAATCACAGTAGTTCCGATAATTGTCTCGATTGTTCCGATCAATCCAACCTTCTTCCCCGTATTCTCCAGAATGGATTTAATCATATAGGTGGTCGTCGTCTTTCCCTTGGTACCGGTGATTCCGATGGTAGTCAGCTTTCTTGCCGGGTGACCAAAGTAAGCGGCTGACATATAAGCAAGCGCAAGTCTTGTATCCTTTACCCGGATTACCGTAACCTGGGGTGGCAGCTCCACCTCTTTCTCTACGATGATAACGGCAGCACCTTTCTCACTAACCTCTTTCACATAAGCATGACCGTCATAAACTGCACCGGAGATGCAGACAAAGACGCAGCCCTCCGCTACCTTTCTTGAATCATAGACCAGTTCCTTAACCGGAAGATTAATATCCCCCTGTACACATGTATATTCCAGTTGTTCCAACATTTCTTTTAAAATCATCGATAGTCCTCCTCTGCCTGCGCTTTGTTTTCAATCTATTTTATTATTATCTCTTCCATTAAATGTAATTCTTATCTCCTGCACAATTATAATTATAGGCGAATTATCCTATTTGTAAAGCAAAAAGATAGGATGAGAAGTAGTCTCCTCATCCTTACAATATATGTATTTTCCCTGATTTTATCAAAAATTCTGTCCCTTATTCATAACAGTTTAAAACCATATGAAGCAATCTCAATCGTAGGATCACTTATTACTTCAAATAAATCTCTCCGATCAGATGAGTCACTGCCTTCCCGCTGATGAATACCCGATCTCCTTTATCTTCACACAACAGCTCTCCGCCTCTTGCGGAAAGTTGACGTGCGGTCATAATCTTCTTATTCAGGCGATTACTCCAATACGGAATTAATGTGGTATGGGAGGAACCGGTTACCGGATCTTCATTAATTCCTGCGTTTGGAACAAAGAACCGCGACACAAAATCTGCACTCTCCCCTTTTGCCGTTACGATAAATCCAAAATATTGATCAATCTGTTTTAGCAAAGCAAAATCCGGCTTAAGCTGTACCAATGTGGCTTCATTTTCAATCACAGCCATCAGATCTCTTGCGCAATGTGACTCCAATACCTTTACGCCAAGCGCCTGCTCCAGCAGTTCCGGCATCATACACGGAGCCGGTCTACGAGTAGGAAAATCCATAGTAAACAGATCTCCCTTCCTACTTACCAAAAGTATCCCGCTCTTTGTATGAAACTCTGCTTCGGTAAGAGAGGTATCCACATAATTCATCAACACGTAGGCTGTTCCTAAGGTACCATGTCCACATAGATCAATCTCCACCTCGGGAGTGAACCATCGAAGCTCGTAGTGCTCTTCCGTCTTCGTGACAAACGCAGTCTCAGCCAGATTGTTCTCAAAGGCAATCTTCTGCATGACCTCATCCTCCGGCCACTGTTCCAAAATACAGACGCCCGCCGGATTTCCGCAATAATGTTGTTCCGTAAATACATCGACTACAAAATATTTCATTTCCTATCTCCTTTCCTCGGAACCCTATCAGTTGGTTCCATACCAGCCCATAATAATATACTTTATGTTATCTAGGATATTTCTTATCCACCCAATTGCTTTCATTTGCTTAGTTTAATATAGATATTAAGCAAATTCTATCATTATTCATAATTTGTAATTCTTATGTAATTGAAAAGTAAAGATAAATCTCTTGATTTTAATAATAGTAACGATTATTATATTGTTATATATTTATGAAAGGAGTACGAAATGAAACAGATAAAAAGAGTTCTTATTACTTTACTTATAATCACTGCTTTTATGGCACCTACCCTGACGCCGATTGCTTCCCCGACTGTTACAGTACAAGCTGCAACCATTAGCATCAGTAAGAAAAAAGTAACCTTAGAATCAGGCGCTACAAAGACCTTAAAGGTTAACGGTACATCCAAAAAAGTTACTTGGTCCTCCAATGACAAGGCTGTTGCAACCGTGTCCTCCAAGGGTAAGATAAAAGCAATCGATACCGGGAGCGCTACAATCACTGCAACTGTTGGAACTACAAAGTTGACCTGTAAAGTAGTCGTTATTGATGCTTCCTCCTCTGCGACAAAAAAGTGAAAAGCATTCGATACTACACTCAATTCATATAGCATAAGAGAAACCTTGTTAGGTAAGGGTCTCTTATGCTATTGTAGATTGTATTTTAACCTTCAATGAAATTACAGAACTGAACGCTCACTCGTTCTTTCTATATATAATACACCTTATTGCGAATCTGTCCAGAAGTAATTGGATTATTTTAGATATTGTTCCAGTTCAAGCTTCTTCCCATCCGTCCGTATGGTAATTGCACCACTCTGATAGGTAATCAGAGTGGTGCTTTCTGCCTTTGATAATCGATTCAGCAATTCCGTATGCGGATGTCCATAACGATTCTTCTCGCTGCAAGAGATGAAAGCGATCTCCGGTTGAAGCAGCTTAAGAAGCTCCGCCGAGGTAGAATATTTGGAACCATGATGTGCCACCTTAAGTACTTCATAATCTTGAGCCGGTGCGATCCCCCACTTATCCAAGAAGACATTCTCTTTCAATTCTTGCATTAATAAATTCTCACCATCCCCATCCAGGTCACCGGTCAAAAGCATATCAAACTCACCATAATTAATACTAAGCACGGTAGAATAGGAATTCGATGTTGATCCGATAAAGTCAGCTGTTGGATGCAGACAATAAATATTCAGAAGACCTTCCTGAATTCTGTCCCCTGCCGTTATATACTGTATCTTTATATTCTTATCTGTTGCCAATTTCTCTAGTTCTATGTACTTCTCATCCCGTTCTCTTAGATAAGGAAGAACGAGACATCCGATTGTGAATTGCTCTTCCTCGATCATCTCGATCAAGCCGGAGACATGGTCTTGGTCCAGATGTGTAACGATGGCGTAATCTAATCGATCCACTCCTTTTGCCTTCAGAAACGGAACAATTCGATACCTGCCGACTTTTCCAACATTTCCACTTCCACCGTCCACCAGGAAGCTCGTCCCCTCCTTACTCTCCAGATAAATTCCATCCCCTTGCCCAACATCCATCAGTGTAACCTCAAGTCCTGCTCTGTGCTGTGGCAGGAACAGGATAAGCTGTGATAATAACAGTAGGATAAGTGCTGACTTTTTCTTATATTTCCAGGCAACCCAGAGAAAGCTGCCCATCAGTAGAAACGAGATAAGAACGAGAACCCAACTTGGCTTTCCGACATTAATTTGATGATAGGGCAGAAGGTTTATCCCCCTACAGATAAGATCATAAAGTTTAAGGATGTAATTTGCTCCTCCGATGATAAATATTCCAAGCTTCTGATGGAATAAGCCAAAGAATCCTGCCAGCAGTGAGGTCAGGGTTAGGATTGTAATAAAAGGGAGTATGATTAGATTGGTTAGGATTCCATAGAGGGGATATTGATAGAAGAAAGTTAGAATAATCGGTGTCGTAGAAGCAGTCGCACTGCAACTGATGAAAATATTATCTCGTATTATGTTTTTATCAGGGGATAGGATTTTGAGGCTGGGAAGTATTAATGCAATTCCCAGAACCGCCAGATATGATAGTAGGAAACCGGCACTGATCACCTGAAGTGGATTTTGAAGCAGTATAAGGAAAGCACTCAGCGCAGTTGCAGACAGCATATCATAAGTCTTACCGACCAGTGGCGCCAACAACAGGATCACCATCATCACAATAGCACGATTCGTAGATACACTAAAGTTCGTCAGCACCCCATAGCTATAGAGAAATAGGATCGTAATGAATGTCGCTGCCGGTAAGGAGAGCTTGCATTTTCTCAATAACCAGAAGAAGCTCATTCCAATCAGTGACACATGAAGACCCGAGATTGCCAGAATATGAGATATTCCATTTTGCTGGTATAACTGTTTTACCTCATCATCCAGCAGATACTTTTCTCCCAGAAGCATAGCAATTAAGGTACCTGCCTCCCGGTCTGAAAGAATAGACTGATAGACTTGTATCAACTGCTCTTTGATATCACTCAGATACTGGGGATACTTAAGATATTCGGAATCCGTAATCGCAACCTGTTCTGCTGCAAGCTTAAAATCAATACGTTCAATTTGATAATAAAGTTTTTCATTGAATTGGCCAGGATTGGAGGCCGCCTTGAATTTCTGAAGTGAACCGTTGACGGTAATCTGATTACCGATTCGATAATTTTGCTCTGACGAGGTATAGACAATAACATTTTTGCAAAGATAGGGCTTTCCTTCGGATAGGGAGATCTGATTATTTCCTACATATAAGGCAAGACCTTTCTGCTTCTTAATGATCATTTTGATCTGACCGGTAAGCTCACAAGGTGTCTCCTGTTCAAAAGCATAATAGAGCTTGGGTAGCTTGATCTGATCGTTCATTATAAAACATCCAAGAATAAGAAAGAGGGGTAGACTCCAGAGAAATCGATAATTCGAAGAGTTTTCTTTTCCTTTCTTACGAACACGAAGGTATGATAATATGGCAAGCCATAGGATAATACCTCCGATCATAAAACCTATGAATATACTCTGCCAGGCAAAGCACACTCCCAGCAGATAAGCACTCAACACCCATAGCAACGGGCGTTTCATCTATATCGCCCCCTTATTTAACTTTCTTCAATCAAGGACAGATTACGTTCAAAGAATCCGTCCAGTGCGGTTCCGTCTCCAAAGACAGGTTGAACCTCACCATTTACCAGGAACTGAACCTTTGTAATGTAAGGTAATTCAATCAATGTATTTACTATTGAATAGATAACAATCTCATCCTTCAAATCGGGGATCTTCTCCATGAATTTGTCACTGAAATCGACGTAACATACCCCTTCTTTCATCTCAACATTAAGTAATGTTGTTCCCTCAGGAATGGTACGATACATTCCTATCTGAGTAGGTCCGTTCATAAGCTCTTCAAGTACCATTTCCTCTAAAGATCCGGTACCGGTATAAGTAATATCGGTTGCAAATTCCTTCAGGGCATCTCCGGATTCATTGGCAAAATACAGCTTCACCTTAGTATCGGAACCGGTATTGTCAACGAAATCTTCTTTCGTCATGATTCCAACCAGATTCCCACTTGAATCAATCAGTGGTTGTCCATTCACAGAGAACTGGATATACTCTACTCCTGCAACCTGACTTAATGTCTTAACGATTGCAGCTCTGCATAATACTTCTTCGATACCTGAGAGTTCACTATAGCCGGTATTAAAATTAATGGTAAGACTGCTGTCCTCATTAAAGTTGAATTCCTTCACCGTAACCTTATCATTCATAACACTTTTATATAGGAGATTCTCTGGGTTTAGCTTCAACATATACAGTAACTCTTCTATCTGCTCCTTCGGTTCCACGCTAATCATCTGATAAGGCTCACCTATCAATGCTGAGGTTTTAGAATCAACATAATAGACCGAAACCTCTTTATCAGAATCCTTCGTTTTGCTATTATTATTGCATGCTCCCAACATAAAAGTCATCAGAAGCATCATTAATACGATCAACAGTCTTTTCATAGATACCTCCAACTATACAATGTAGTTTAAGGGAATTCGCACATTAAAGGTCGTTCCCTCCCCTTCCTTACTATATACCTTAATTGCACCACGGTGCATTTGAATTGCATTCTTTGTAATTGCCAAACCAAGTCCTGTACCACCGGTCTCTCTGGATCTGGCTTTATCCACGCGGTAAAAACGCTCAAAGATAGAATCCTGAGCCTCCAGGGGAATTCCGATACCCGAGTCAGATACTTTAATAAAGAAATATTTATGATCTGCATTGAGAGATATTCTGACCCATCCATCTTCTGTATTATACTTAATCGCATTTTCGATCAGGTTGGAAACCGCCAAAGATAGCTTCACTTCATCAACCTCTGCAATCACCGGACGAAAGCTCTCATAGATCATCTCGATATTCTGCTTCTTCGCGATCGGAGTCAGTCTCTTCAGAATCAGTTCCAATAATTCATTGATATTAATCGGTGCAATGTTCATATCACCGGCTGTCTTGTCCAGCTTTACCAACGATAACAAATCGTTAATGATCTTATTCTCACGCTCAATCTCATCTGTGATATCTAATAAGAATTCACGATATAATTCAATCGGCGTGTCCTCCTGCATGAGTAGTGAGTCCGCCAATACCTTAATCGAAGTAATGGGTGTTTTCAGCTCATGAGATACATTTGATACGAATTCCTGTCTGGAATTCTCAAGCGTCTGCATTCGGCTTATCATATGATTAAAAGAATCTGATATTTTCTCGATCTCGATATATCCCTTAATTGTGATACCATCATTCATATATCCATCGGTAATGTGGTCGATTGAATTAACAACACTGGTCAACGGTTTCGTGAGAACTCCGGTAAAATAGAAAGAAAATGCGACTATCAGTACCCCGAGAATGATCATGAATAGCATAACCCTTTGTTCCATACTGTCCCGAATACTTTGAATGTCCTTCGTAGAAAAATTCATGACAATAGCACCCATGGTCTCTTTACTGTCGTCATGGGTGATTGGATAAGTCAATTTGATATAGTGAGTTTTTCTATCGTGGAAGGAACGGGTTCCGGCTCCCTGCAGGCATTGGATTACATCCTCAGAGATTAGGTATTTGCCCTCTTCCAGAGAATACGTATCCTTCACGATATTTAAGCTATTATTAACAATAATTATTCTTCCGCTATAGATATCTGAGATTCGCGAAACCTCAGAATCCACTTCAGGATCCTCACCGGTCGTTAAATACCCTCTCGAATAGAGCATGTCCGAAAGCATTAAACCTTGATTCTCAAGTTCAGCCTTCCGGTTACTGATTGCTTTTTCTTCATAGGTATTCAGAAGAATAGATGTAAAAAAAGTTAATGGTACGATGCCTAGTACGATAAAAACCACCAGAAGATAGATCCTCATGCTGTTAAAAAAACGTAATTTACTCTTGATTTTGGAAAAAATAACCTACACCCCATTTTGTATGTATAAATTTTGGCTCGCTTGGATTACTCTCGATCTTTTCTCGCAATCTTCGAATGTGAACATCTACTGTTCTAACATCACCCGGATAATCATAGCCCCATACAATATTCAGAAGGTTTTCACGGCTATATACTTTATTAGGATTAAACACCAGGAGTTCCAATAAGTCAAACTCCTTCGCTGTCAGATTAACCTCTTTACCTAAGATGTATACTCTTCGATTCTCGCAATCAATCTTCATCTCACCGAAGGTGACTGTCTTAGAATCAGAGCCTCCTGTTGATGTATTCTTATTATTGCGACGCATAATTGCTTTAATTCTGGCCTTCACTTCAAGAATATTAAAAGGCTTTGTGATATAGTCGTCGGCTCCATACTCCAGACCAAGTATCTTGTCCATGTCATCGCCCTTCGCCGTCAGCATAATAACCGGCATCATCGAAAACTCTCTGATCTGCTGGCAAACTTCGAATCCGGATAGCTTAGGAAGCATCACATCCAGCAGTACAACATCGTATTCCTTCTTCTTGGCAGCTTCTAATGCTTCTTCTCCATCATAGGCGCAGTCAACCTCCATGCCGTCCTGCTCCAGACTAAAACGTATTCCTTTTACTATTAGTTTTTCATCGTCTACTACCAGTACTCTCTTTGCCATTTTTCCACCTCTTCAACATATAGTAAATCATGTATCTATTTCATTTCAATTATACGCACTCTACTTTATCGCAATCAACGAGGACACCTTATGAAACAGGCCTTCCTTAATTCCCGGTATCTTCATAAGCTCTTCAATGCTCTCAAAGCTTCCGTTCGTTGTTCGGTATTCGATAATATCGGCTGCCTTAGCCTCACCAATTCCCGGTAGCTCCATCAATTCTTGCTTATCTGCCGTATTGATATTCAGTAATTGCTTGGAAGATGTGGCTTCCAACTGCTCGGAAGGATTCACTGCAGAATAAGGTTCCATTTGTAGCTCTTTCACCTCGTCCTGGGAAGGAATATAAATCCTCTGCCCGTCCTGCACCTGCTGTGCCTGATTGACATAGTCTCCGGCAGCCTCTTCCGTCAGTCCTCCAGCTTGGTCTATCACATCAATTACTCTGGCTCCCACCTTGACTTGATACACTCCCGGCTTTAGAACAGAGCCGCACAGATGCACATAAATCAATTCATTCACCGGCTGATCTGCACTGCTTGAAGATGCAATATCAGACCTTACATCATTTGGTCCGTTTGTTGTTAGCCGTTGATTATCCATGTCTTGGTTCTTAGTTCCGGTCTGACTTGAATCAGCTTTCGATAGTGCAACGTTTGAATCGGGTATTGCGCTATCAACCTGTTGGTTCTTCCCGGACAAATCACTGATCAGCATACCGGCAGAACTGTCTGCTCTATAGGAACAGCTATAACAAACACCTGCAATTAATAATAAAATGCAGGAAATTCCTATCATGTAATATTTCTTTTTCATAATCAATCATCTTCCTTATCATAAAAGATGACTTAAAAGTACCCTCTATACTTTTTTGATATGACATTTTTATTTTACATAATATGCACATCATTTACAATAGGTATTTCATCCATTAATTCATAAAAAACTCAGCATTTTTTCCAATTGCATTGGAATATGGCAATCCCTGCCACTACCAAACCGAGACCAATCAGTTTATGCCATTCGAACTCAATCTTCTTAGCACCAAAGACACCAAATAGTTCGATCAAATAGGCAACCAGAAGCTGGGCAATGATAATGAACATATTTGCCATCGCAGGTCCTAAGGTGTCTACGCTCTTAATTACCGTATAAGTGATAAAAGCTCCCATCACTCCACCCAGAAGCATATATTTACTATCTATCTTTAGTATCGATGCAAAGTTACCCTGTCTCCCGGTCAGAAACCAAGCTCCAAAGCATACGAGTAATGCAGTTAATTGAACAAAGGTAGCAGATACCCAGATCCCTGTCTGCTTCGTAACCCCCGTATTGAATACACCCTGCGTACTCATCAATGCTCCCGAAAGAACAGCGATTAAATATCCCAACATAATTGTACACCCGGCCTTTCCTAAGAATTCATAGATCAAAATTTACAGGGTTTATGTGAAAGCTTCCCAATTGCGACCCATGAAACACATATGATTCTAATTCCACATTCACACTCTTAAGATTTCCATATTGGTTGGCGGATATACAATAATTACAAAGGAAAAGGTTGCCACATCCCAAGGACCGGCAACCAAAGAATTATATTTTGCTTAATACTTCATCTAAAATCTGAATCATTTCATCGATATGCTGTTTTTCAATAATTAGAGGCGGAACAAAGCGGATTACATTTGCACCTGCACTGATCAGTATAAGTCCAGACTCCATAACCTTCGGAATAACATCCTTCACCGGCATGCTAAACTCCAGTCCCTGCATGAGACCCATTCCACGTCGTTCTTTGATAAAGGAGTATTTTGCGATAAGTTCATCCAGCTTTCGGGTCAGATATGGAGTAATTTCATTTACATGATCGATCAGCTTCTCACTCTCGAATAAATCAAATACCTTGCTAACCGCGGCCGTAACAAAAGGATTACCACCATAAGTAGTGCCATGATCCCCCGGTTCAAAGGCAGTAGCTACCTCTTCGGTTGCTGCAAAGGCTCCGACCGGGACTCCGCATCCCAAAGCTTTGGCGGTGGTTAGAATATCTGCTTTTACATTATAATGCTGGCTGGCAAACATCGCTCCGGTTCGGCCCATGCCACATTGTATCTCATCGAGAATCAGCAGAATACCATGTTCATCACAAAGCTTACGAACGCCTTGAAGAAATTCCGGATCTGCAGGATACAGACCACCTTCTCCCTGGACGGGTTCCAAAATAATTGCACTCGTCTTCTCATTCACCAATTCCTTCACACTGTCCAGATTATTGAATGTGGCAAATACAACTCCGCCGATCAACGGACCAAAGGCTTCCCGGTATTTCGAATTGCCGGTAACACTTAAGGCTCCCATGCTTCTGCCGTGAAAGGAATGATCCATCGAGATGATTTGGCTGTCTGCCACGCCATGCTTCTTATAATAATACTTTCTTGCTAGCTTAACTGCTCCTTCGATTGCTTCTGTACCGCTGCTGGTGAAGAATACCCTATCCATACCGGAGGCTTTTGTCAGCTTCTGCGCTGCTTCGATTGCAGGTACATTGTAATAGAGATTGGAAGTATGAAGCAATTGATCAATCTGTGCTTTTAATGCGTTATTGAATTCCTGATTCCCGTAGCCCAAAGCAAATACTGCGATTCCTGCTGCAAAATCGAGATATTTCTTATTATTGATATCATATAAATAGACACCCTCACCGCGACCAAGTACAATCTGATAACGGTTATAGGTGTGCATCAATACCTTCTCCGCTTCTTCAATATACAAATGCATAAACAACACATCCTTTCATAATCCTACTTACCGTCCATTGCTTCATTATCATAGATGCTGGACTGATCAATGATCGCTGTGCCGATACCTTTATTCGTAAAGAATTCAAGTAACAGACAATGTTCAATTCTACCATCCAGAATATGGACTCTGGATACACCGTTTCTTACTGCATCCACACAGTTCTTTAGCTTTGGAAGCATACCTCCGCCGATAAAACCGCTATCCAATAATTCATCTGCTTTATCCAGAGTCAATACCGAGATCAGACTGTCTTTATCCTTCGGATCCGCATAGACTCCTTCGATATCGGTTAAAAATACCAGCTTCTCTGCTCCGATTGCGGTTGCTACTGCACATGCTGCATCATCTGCATTGATATTGTAATTCTGGAATTCATCATCCAGACCGATCGGCGCAATCACAGGAACAAAATTATTATCGATAAGTGTATTGATCAGTTCGGTATTCACTTCTTTGATGTTACCGACAAAGCCGATGTCCTGGCCATTCACAATTTTCTTATCAACCTTAATGGTACATCCATCCTTACCACTGATACCAACTGCCTTCACACCCAACTTTTCTACCATCTGAACCAGGTTCTTATTCACTTTGCCAAGAACCATTTCCGCGACTTCCATAGTTTGCTCATCGGTAACACGCAGACCTTCCACGAATCTAGACTCATGTCCTAATAGGCCAAGCCATTTTGTGATCTCCTTACCTCCGCCATGAACAATAATCGGCTGCATACCTACTAATTTCAGTAAGGCAACATCCTTGATCACATTGAGCTGAAGATTCTCATCGAGCATTGCACTGCCACCGTATTTTACCACAACCTTCTTGTTATTGAACTTTTGTATGTAGGGAAGTGCCTCAATAAGGATTTGAGCCTTCATTAGTATCTGATCCATCTGTTCCATGTCCGTTATCCTTTCTTGTTGCCAGAATATAAGTTATGAGCGATAATCCGCATTAATCTTTACATAATCATAAGAGAAATCGCATCCCCAAGCGGTGGCTGTCGCAGAACCGCTTTTGAGATCGGCAATCGCCTTTACCTCATTCCCCGAGAGTATCTTGGTGGCAAATTCCTCGGAGTAATCCGTTGCCATACCATTTTCAACCAGCTTAAGCGTTCCATCCGCACTTTCTATCGTCAGATCTACTTTCTCCGGGTCAAAATCTATCCCGGAATAACCCATTGCACACAAGATTCTTCCCCAATTCGCATCATTGCCGAATATTGCTGTCTTCACCAGGTTGGAGGTGATGATGGATTTGCTGATGACGGATGCATCTTCCCAAGACGGAGCACCGGTAACCTGTACCTCGAATAGTTTTGTTGCTCCCTCACCATCTGCTGCCATCTTCTTAGACAGGTCTGTCGTTACATAATTCAATGCTTTACAAAAGCTGTTATAAGCCTCATTCTTCTCTGTAATCTCAGCATTGCCTGCAAGCCCGTTCGCAAGTACTAATAAGGAATCATTGGTGGAGGTATCACGATCCACGCTAATCATATTAAAGGATACTTTGACATCGGCACTTAGGGCTTCCTGCAGTAGTTCTTTACTGATATTCAGATCTGTCGTTACTACGCCAAGCATCGTAGCCATATTCGGATGTATCATACCGGAGCCCTTTGCCATACCACCAAGCTTAACTTCTATGCCATCTACTATAAAGCTTACCGCGCTTTCCTTGGAATAGGTGTCCGTCGTCATAATCGCTTCTGCTGCGAAGGCACCTGCCTCTCTGCCTGCTTTTAATTCGGTAGCAAGTATTTTCGCTCCTTCTACGATTGTCTCAATTGGAAGCTGCTTACCGATCACGCCGGTCGAGGCTGTATATACTGCCTGAGCCGGAATGCTTATTGCATCCGCTACTGCTTTTGCCATCCGTTCATTATTGATCTCGCCTTCTGCACCGGTGCAGGCATTGGCTACACCGCTGTTGAGTACAACGGCTTGAACAAATGGACTTTCCTTCGTCACCTTGATATCCCATTTTACCGGAGCTGCTTTTACAACATTGGTTGTAAAGGTTCCAGCTCCTTTTGCAGGCACGACAGAATATACTAAAGCCATATCTTTTCTCTTCTTCTTAATTCCCGCATATACTCCTGCTGCCTGAAATCCTTGTGCTGCTGTAACTCCACCATCTATGATTTCCATAAATTACACCTATCCTTTCAATGTAATAATTATAAATTAGAAATTGTTCTCCTCAATGCTGATTGTGTAGTAATTGAGATCCGATCGACGTTCCCAGCCGAGGTTTTGCCAAAATTTATTTCCCTTGTAATTATTCGTGAAACAAATAAGACCCAGCTTTGTGATCCCTTCCTCTTGCATCGCCTCTGTCATCCGATCCATCAGTTCTCTTCCCAAGGAGCGTCTTCGATATGCCTCATCCACGCAAGTATGATAGATATATCCCCGCCTTCCATCGTGCCCGCCAAGTACCACTCCAACGATATGACCGTTTTCCTCTGCGACAAAATTAGTGGTTGGATTTCTCTTCAGAAAACGTTCGATTCCATCCTGGGAATCATCCATAGATCTTAAACCGACCCCCGGAGTTCTCTTCCAGAGCTGATAAACCTCATCATAATCCATGATAGTGAAAAGCCTTATCATCTCCCTCACCTCCATTAGATAATTCATTTGGCGCTGAATAAAATATTTATAATTATACATCTGGATTTAAATTTATGCAATACCTAATTTATTTTTTTTAGATCAATACCATGACGCAGCATAGTGGCATATATCTCTGCAATCGGGAAGCCTACAATGTTATAATAATCACCGTCGATCTCCTTTATAAATATTCCGAATTTGCCTTGAATTGCATAGGCTCCCGCTTTATCCATCGGTTCGCCGGTTGCGATATAGTCCCTTATTTGTTCCTCGGTAAGCGGATTAACTACAACCTTGGTGGATACCGCAAAGGTGAAGCTTTCTTCCTCACCGTTCCTCTTAAGAATATGGATACTGACACCGGTGCAGACTTCATGTACATCACCTGAGAGCAGACGCAGCATTCTTGCCGCATCCGTTTCATTCTTCGGTTTTCCGAGTGCATGTTCTTGATAGAACACCATCGTGTCTGCCCCCAGTATAATAAGGTCCTGATCTCCTTTTCCCTGTGCTCTTGCAAGTTCTTTAATCGCATCGGTCTTCAGCTTTGCTAAAGCTTGTACCATCTGATCCGGAACAGTTTCCTCCACTTCCTCCTTCACATTGCTTGGTATCACGAGATACGATATTCCCATTGTCTCCATAATTTCCTTACGTCTTGGTGATTCTGAAGCTAATATAATCTGATACATAATTGTCCTTTCCCGGGGCTTTTCTGAAGGCCCAGTTTCCTTATAATATATTATGATAACCGGATGTACCAGGTCTTTGTGTTTTTCCTGCCGATCGATCACTATTCTTCTTTCATTATAATAAATATCAAAGATAAGTAAAGATATTTAAGTGTGGTGATATCCTGTGATGAATGAAGTTATTTCATATCGAAAAAATAATATTTTTGTATTTTTATACTTTTATTGATTTTTCTATTGCATAATAATTAGAAATGTTGTATATTTATAAAAACAATTATTACGATAACAAATTGAACTAACCAAAACAATAGAATTTATCCAAATGGAGGTATATGTATGAAAGAAAAAGTAATTTTAGCTTATTCCGGTGGTCTCGATACTACCGCTATCATTCCCTGGTTGAAGGAGAATTATGATTATGATGTAGTCTGTGTGTGTATTGATGTAGGACAGGGAAATGAACTTGATGGTCTCGAAGAAAGAGCTAAGCTTTCCGGTGCTACCAAGCTTTATATCGAAGATGTTGTCGATGAATTCGTAAATGATTATGTTATGCCCTGTGTTAAGGCGAATGCAATCTACGAGAACAAGTATCTATTGGGTACTTCGATGGCACGTCCGGTCATTGCGAAGAGACTGGTTGAAATCGCAAGACTTGAAGGCGCAACTGCTATCTGTCACGGCGCAACCGGGAAAGGTAACGACCAGGTACGTTTTGAATTAACAATCAAAGCACTTGCTCCGGATCTTAAGATTATTGCTCCCTGGAGAATCTGGACCATGGCTTCCCGTGAAGAAGAGATTGAATATTGCGAGAAACACGGAATTAATCTCCCCTTCTCTGTTGATAACAGCTACTCTCGTGATCGTAACCTCTGGCATATCAGCCATGAAGGTCTCGAGCTTGAGTCACCCTCGAATGCACCTAATTATGAACATCTGTTAGTACTGGGAGTATCGCCCGAGAAAGCACCCGACGAAGGTGTAACCCTTAGTTTGTCCTTCGAGAAAGGTATTCCTACCGCACTCAATGGTAAGAAGATGTCCGCAACCGATATTGTCAAAGAGCTGAATACGATTGGCGGTAAACATGGCATTGGTATCGTGGATATCGTTGAGAATCGTGTCGTTGGTATGAAATCCCGTGGTGTCTATGAGACTCCCGGTGGAACAATCTTAATGGAAGCGCATATGCAATTAGAGGAATTGATCCTTGATCGTGCTACCATGACTGCGAAGAAAGAAGTTGGAAACCGTTTTGCAGATATTGTATATGAGGGCAAATGGTTTACTCCTCTTCGTGAAGCTTATCAGGCATTTGTTGATGTAACTCAGGAATATGTGACCGGTGAAGTTAAGCTTAAGCTCTTTAAAGGTAATATTATCAAGCAAGGCACGACATCCCCTTATTCCTTATATAATGAAAGCATTGCTTCCTTCACCACCGGAAGCCTGTACAACCATCATGATGCAGAAGGCTTCATCAATCTCTTTGGTCTGTCCCTGAAGGTTCGTGCTATGAAAATGGCAGCATTAGACCAGAAATAATCAGAAAAGAGAAGCAAAACCAGAGAAAACAATCATATTATTACTGTTCATAAATCAAAGGACTATTTCGCTTTACTTTTATGATTGATAATCAAGATATGTAGTTTTGATTATCTACAGAGTAAAGTTGGATAGTCCTTCTTCCTTATAATTCCCATAAAATAACAGTTATAAGTTACGACTTATATATATTACAGATAGATAGTTTAATTAGTAAACGTGCACAAAAATACAATTCAAACTTATATGTTATGATAATATACAAGTCTTGGAATTTTTGCTAAACTATTATTGTTATTATAGGGATTTCCAAACAGCAAATACCTTATTTTACAGGATAATTCGGCGTTTGGAATAAAAATATTTTTAAAGGAGGAGTTTTACTATGAAGTTAAGAAACAAAGTTTTTGCTGGTTTAGCAGCAACCGTATTAGCACTTACCATGATGGTAGGAACTGCAATGGCGAGCACCGATCAATTGCCTTTTGCATATCCGAATGATGCCGGTGTAGCAACCAATAATGATGTGTGGGTTAAGTTAATCGGTGGCGGTACTGTAATCTCTACTACAGAAGTTGCTGAAGCTACCAGATCCGTTGATATCACAATTGAGGGCAAATGTTCCTTTGAGCCCGAGCTTATCTTCAACTTTGATGGTGGCTGGGTTCCGACAGCACTTGGTAAAACAGATGTGGATGGTACTACCGTACTTAATATGCCTATGAACGGCAAAGGAACCACCTGGTGTGAAGTTGTTGTTAACTTAATGAATAAGACTGAAGGCCCTCTTGCTGTTACGAAGATGGAATTCAAGGATGAAGCCGGCGCAGTATTATTAACATGGCCTGCAGATGCAGCTGCCGCTACTACCGCTGCTGCAGATACTACCGCTGCTCCCAAGACCGGTGTTGTTTCTCTCGCATTGATATTTGGCTTAGGTGCCGCTGCAATGGGAACCGGTTCTGTAGTTCTTAAGAAGAAAGAAAGATAATCGAATGAATTAGCTAGAATTCAATAACATGATATGCTCCTCTTATAGCCGATCGCTAGAAAGAGGAGCATATTTTTTACTAATAATTCACTACAAGGAGGAGCATATTTTTTATAATCAGGAAACATAATGCGATAGGAATTTACCAACCACCTTCTCATAACCTTCCGGATTCATCCGGTAACTCTGGGCATGCTTTGCTTTGGCTACCAGATAGATTGCTTTATTCTTTTTCTTACTTCGATACATCTGTCTCGTCATCTCTGCAGGGACCATATTATCTATTTTGCCATGGATGAAGAGAACCGGGGTGAAGGAACGCCGCACTACTCTGATAGGTGATACTTCGTTGAACCAGAAACCTGCCCGTAGATAAGTCAAGAAGCTCTCAACCGGAATAAGACAACATGGCAGATGATAAAATTGCTTCATTTGATGGCAGAGCAGCTGTGTCAGATCCGAGTAAGCGCAATCTGCGATCGCTCCCTTAATTCTATGATCAATTCCCAGATGAAGTAATACG
>JAGFXQ010000427.1 GCA_017861355.1 Bacillota bacterium | reverse complement strand
CCTTTGATAAATTACTCATTTGGTTCTTATATTCGTATAACGCAGGCAGTGCATGTTTTATTGCATCATTTTAAAATATTTTTTAAATGAGAATTATTTAATCATTTTCAGAAGTTCTGTCACTGTTATCATCATCTGAACCTTCATGATCCGAGCTATTATCACCTAATTGACTGCCGTCAGAAGAATCTGAATCTTTCACAGATAATTCAGAGGAAGTATCATCTTCTTCCGAATTATTCTCTACTACATCAGAAGAAGAAGCATTGGATTGATCGTCCTCTGAGTTGTTCTCGTTGTCATACTCGTCGTTATCTGAACTACCGTTATTATTATCCTCTTGAGAATTCTCATCTTGATTTGATGTGTTATTCGAGGGAGACGAATCCTCCTCTTTTTCGGTGGATGGCTTGGTAGAGTGATTATATTTCTTTGAATCATCTGACTTGGATCGACCATCCTCTTGATCCTTGCCAGGGGATTGATTATCATCCTTCTCGTTATCTAGATCCTCGTTATTATTATCCTTGTCGTTGTTATTTTGACCATCATCATCTTTATCCTCATCAGATACTTCAGCTGAATTATCATTCGTATTATCCTTTGTAGGCGCGATACCGGTGCTTGGCATTCCGGTTGGCGTTACCACATTGGTACTCGTCTTATCTGACGAATGTCCGCCCTGCAGCAGATCGGTTAGATCAACTTGATTATCCATTGCAATGTTCAGTAACTCCTCCATCGACTTGGAAGCTAGAGCTTCCATCGTATACTTTGGATTGGAAGCCAGGATTCTCATTATTAATCTGATTTTTCCGTCCGATATATGATACCTGTTGGCCAGTGTGGCAGCCTCTTTATCTTTCTGCAACGTCTGTTGTAATATTTGTGCATCAATATTCTGGGACAAAGCACTAGCCTGAATTAACTGGTGGATGGAGGATGCCAGAGCGTTGGCTTTCTCCGTGCTTTTATTCTCGACTGACACCATTACGACGTTCTTCTCACTATTTAGATAGCCTTGATTGATTATAGATGAGACTATCAAGGGTACCATTTGGTTTAAATCCGTGGAACGATCGCTTATATTATCCAGAACTATTTCCGCATCTGCATTTAATGCTTCAATGGATAGAATTCGATCCTGCTTATTGGTAACGATTTTAATACTGGGATTAACATCCAGCATAATACTACTGTCAGGTAACCGGTACTGGACAAACCATCCGGTCAGACATAATAATAAAATAGCGAAGCTCACGAAACCAACCGCAAACTGCTTCGGATAGCTTACTTTCTTTGATTCCGACTGTCGGGTAATAAAATCATGTTCTGTCATTTTACTATATGGAGTATTGATAATATCTGCAAAGTCCAAAGAAGGTGCTTCAATCAAAGCTCTTTTTATGCTTTTCTCAATTACTTTGTTATTCATGATAGTACCTCCTGTTCGATCAGATGTTTTCGCAGTTTTTTTAAGCCACGGTGATATTTTGATAATACAGTAGAAAGCGGAATTCCTAAATTTTTGGCGATTTCATTATGAGTAAATCCGGATACAGCATGAAGTAGTATGATTCCCCTCTCCTGCTCATTGAGAATACTTAATGTCGCTTGCAAAACTAATTTATCTTCCTGATCTGTAACATAGGAGAAATTAAGATTATTCTCGATATCTTCCACTTCCAAGCCTTCGGTCCTTGTTTTCGTTCGTAATTTACTCATCGCAAGATTACGAGTTATTGTAAATACCCATGCCATCGGCTTACCCATCGGCCGATACAGATGTGCTGCACTGCGTATCTTTAGGAAAGTATCTTGAGAAACATCCAATGCATCCTCATGGTTTTTTAAGATTGACAAGGCAAAAGTATATACGATCTTCTCGGTTGAGTGATAGAATTCTTCAAATGCTACCAGATCATTCTCCGCAATCTTTCGAAAGATGCTTTCTTCGATAACTACTTTATTCTTGTGCTCAGAGTGTTTTGACTGCGACCCGGGATCGATAACGCTGTAGAACATCAACATAAGGGATGTTCCTCCTCTCTACTAGAATAACGTTTATGATGGATGTTTTATTGCATCATTAAGGTAATTTTTTTTGTATTATGCTTTTTCTATTAGTCTTCTTACTTTCTGATTTATCATACTTAATATAAAACTAATTTATAGTAAAAAAAAAACAGAGATTATAATTAAAATCTCTGTTCTCCGATTATTCTTTGAAGTTCCAAGACCTCGGCTTTCGACAGATCTTGATTCTTTAGATATTCAGTTAGGAAGGTACTTAACGATCCGTTATATAATTTGTTTAACAGTACTTTTGTTTCAATCGTCTGTACGGTACGCTTTGAAATTGCTGCCTTACATAAAAATCCAGGATCTTCACGTTTTACAGCACCTTTTTCTATTAATCGGTTTATCACTGTATATGTGGTATTTTTCTCCCAACCGATATATTCCTTGATTATTTTGGATATATCTTTCGCTGCTAAAGTCTTGTTCGACCATAACAGCTCCATTATGTTGAGCTCCCCTTCATGTAGACGTATTTCTGGTAAAGATGACATGATATCCTACACCCCTCTTAGCTATAATTCTATAATTCTACATATGTAGAAATTAAAATACAGCATATGCTTCTCCAATCATCTGCTGTATTTTATAGTTCA
>JAGFXQ010000160.1 GCA_017861355.1 Bacillota bacterium | reverse complement strand
ACCTATAGAATAACCTATAGAATAACCTACAGAATGACTTACAGAATAACTTACGGAATAATTTACAGTATAAGTTACAGTGTAGCTTGCATTATAACTTACATTATGAGCTGTATCTTTGCTTACTTTAGCGCGGTAACAAATTAAGCTTTAACGCACTAAAAGATTATATTGACAAATTGTCATACCGAGGTTATTATATAACCTAAGATAAAGACGTTCGCACAACAAAGACATTTGTCTTAGCTACAAATGAACGTTATATTAATCTTTACAACGTGAGTTTCTAAGCAATTCGAAAACAGGAGGTCTATTATGAAAAACATGAAGAGAGTATTGAGCCTGCTTGTGGTTATGAGCGTGGCAGTAGCAAGCCTTACAGCTTGTGGTGGTGCATCTAAGGATGACAAATTCTATATCGGCGGTATCGGACCTGTAACCGGTGGTGCTGCAGTTTATGGACAAAGCGTTAAGAATGGTGCTGAATTAGCAGTGAATGAGATTAATGCAGCAGGTGGTGTAAACGGCGTAAAGTTTGATTTCAAATTCCAAGATGATGAAGCAGATGGCGAGAAAGCTGTCAATGCATATAACACCTTAAAAGATGGTGGAATGAAGTTACTTATGGGTACAGTTACTTCCGGTGCTTGTGCATCTGTTATTGAGAAGACGAATGCAGATAATATGTTCCAGTTAACACCTTCTGCATCCTCTACAGATGTTCTTAAGTATGGTAATGTGTATCAGGTATGCTTTACCGATCCTAACCAGGGTATTGCTTCCGCGCAGTACATAGGTTCCAAAGGTTTAGCTACAAAAGTTGCCGTTATCTATGACAGCTCCGATATCTATTCCTCCGGTATCTATGAGAAATTTACAGAAGAAGCTGCAAATCAGAATTTTGAAATTGTTGCAGCAGAAGCATTTACCGCTGACAGCAAGTCTGACTTCTCTGTTCAGCTTCAGAAGGCAAAAGATGCAGGTGCAGAACTTGTATTTTTACCGATCTACTACACAGAAGCGACTTTAATCTTAACTCAGGCTGCTTCTCTTGAGTACAAACCGATATTCTTTGGTTGTGATGGTCTGGACGGTATCCTTACTGTTGAAAACTTTGATACTTCTTTAGCAGAAAATGTTATGCTTCTTACTCCTTTTGCTGCAGATAGTACTGATGCAAAGACAGCAAACTTCGTTACAACCTATAAAGATAAGTACGGCGAGGTTCCGAATCAGTTTGCAGCAGATGCTTATGATGCAATTTTTATCATCAAGGCTGCAATTGAGAAGAGCGGTGCTAAGCCGAGTATGAGCATCGATGAACTTGGAACAGCTTTAAAGGGCGCTATGACACAGGTTTCTGTAGATGGACTTACCGGTGCAGGTATGACATGGGCAGCAACAGGTGAGGTTAATAAAGCACCCAGAGCAATCGTGATCAAGAGCGGCGCATATGTTTCTGCTGAATAATTAAGGCAAAATTACAAATAGTATTTCTTATATTTAGAAGTATTACATTCAAAAAGCCATATTCGTAGAGAACAATGTCATGAATTAATACAGAGGGACCGGAACTTATCGTCCCTCTGTATATTTTATTCATGACAATAGAAAGTTCGCGAAGCGTGCTTTCTATCATTCATGACGAAGGAAAGCTCAGTGGGCTTATAAAAATACAAAACAAGTTATGTTTTTTGGTTGTAACCATGTATATCCTATGATAAAATAGTTACGTTATAAAAGCAGATTGTCTATCTGCATCATTATCCTGTAAACATTACAGGGTAAGTGTCTGATAAAGAAATTATTGCATGGATTCATGCAGACGGGGGTCGTTATGAGCTTTGTTTCTTACTTAATTAAAGGCGTCAGCCTGGGAAGTGTATATTCGATCATAGCGCTTGGGTATACCATGGTATATGGAATTGCAAAGATGCTAAACTTTGCCCATGGCGATGTTATTATGGTGGGTGGCTATGTTATTTTTACTGTGATGAGCATGATGGGTCTTAATCCTGTAATCGCAGTTCTGATTTCGATCATATTCTGTACTCTATTAGGAGTGACAATAGAGCGCGTTGCATATAAACCGCTCCGCGGTGCATCTTCATTGGCAGTATTAATTACAGCCATTGGTGTCAGCTATTTGCTTCAGAATATCGCATTATTGGTATTTGGTGCAGATACTAAGTCTTTTAGCTCTGTGATTACCTTACCGGCATTAAAACTTGCCGATGGAGCTTTGACTATCTCGGGCGAGACCTTGGTAACCATTCCGATTTGTATCATTATTATGGTTGCCCTAACTATATTCGTTAAGAAGTCCAGAACCGGCCGCAGTATGCTGGCCGTATCAGAAGATAAGGCAGCTGCTGTTCTGATGGGTGTTAATGTGAATAAGACAATTGCGATCACCTTTGCAATCGGTTCCTCGCTTGCGGCAGTTGCAAGCGCATTGATGTTCTCTGCTTACCCCAGTCTTACCTCAACCTCAGGCTCCATGCCCGGTATCAAAGCATTTGTTGCTGCGGTATTCGGTGGTATCGGATCAATTCCAGGAGCAATGATCGGCGGTATCTTACTTGGTGTTATTGAAATCTTAAGCCGTGCTTATATCTCTTCCCAGCTTGCGGATGCAATCGTATTTATGATTCTGATCTTGGTTCTTCTTGTAAAGCCTACCGGTATATTGGGCAAGAAGATGCAAGAGAAAGTGTAGGTGGGACGGATGAAGCAATGGAAAGTATTCAATCAACTAAATAAATCTACTCGCGCCAATGTAATTACAATCGGTGTTATAGCAATCATTTATGTGCTGTGTCAGTTACTGATCGCAGTAGGTGCGCTGTCTAATCTGATGCAGGGTTTATTGGTTCCTCTTTGTTATTATTCTATCTTAGCAGTATCCTTGAACCTCACAGTAGGTATCTTGGGTGAGCTTAGCTTAGGCCATGCGGGATTTATGTGTATCGGTGCTTTTAGTGGTGCTTTTTTCTCAAGACTGACCGAGAACACGATTACCAGTCCTTGGATTCGCTTTCCACTGGCAATAATGATTGGTGCTATATTTGCAGCATTATTCGGTGGGTTGATTGGTATTGTAGTACTACGTCTTCGTGGAGATTATCTTGCTATCGTTACACTGGCATTTGGCGAAATCATTAAGAATATAATCAATGTATTATATATTGGTATCGATGGCAGCGGCTTTCATTTTTCAATGAAGGACTCCTTATCCTTGGGACTTGCAAAGGATGGAGACATCATTCTCAACGGCGCGAAGGGTATCACAGGAACGCCAAATGATACCACCTTTACCATCGCTACGATATTTTTGATTGTGGTGTACCTGATTATAACAAACCTGGTGAATTCCCGTTCCGGTAGAGCGATTCAGGCGATCCGCGATAATCGAATTGCTGCAGAGTCAGTCGGAATTGATATTACAAAGTTCAAGATTTTAGCATTTACATTATCTGCTGCGATGGCAGGTATTGCCGGAGTTCTATATTCACACAATATCTCGACCTTAGTGGCTACACCAAAGAATTTCGGTTATAACATGTCCATTATGATATTGGTATTTGTTGTTCTTGGTGGAATGGGTAATATTCGTGGCTCTATCATTGCCGCTGTTTTACTTACACTGCTTCCGGAATATCTGCGTTTTATGCAGGATTACCGTATGTTGATCTATGCAATCGTGCTGATCGTCATGATGATATTCAATTGGAATCCGGCATGTATCGCTTGGCGTAAAAACCATACGATTAAGGGAACCTTATTATCCCTTTTGAAGAAGAACAGGAAGGAGGCATAAGGCTATGGCGATGTTATCTGTTAAAAACTTAGGCATTTCCTTCGGTGGATTAAGAGCAGTTGATTCCTTCAATATAACTATTGAAAAGGGCGAATTATACGGTCTGATCGGACCGAATGGTGCTGGTAAGACCACAGCATTTAACCTGCTGACCGGAGTATATAAACCGGATTCAGGCGTTATTACTTTGGACGGGAGGAATATAACCGGACTAAGTACAATAGAGATTAATAAGGCAGGTATCGCAAGAACCTTCCAGAATATTCGTTTATTTAAGAACATGACAGTGCTTGATAATGTTAAGATTGGTCTTCATAATAACTACAAGTATTCTACTGCTTCCGGAATTCTCCGCTTACCGTCTTTCTTTAAGACAGAAAAGCTGATGAATGAGAAAGCTTTTGATATCCTGAAGGTATTTGATCTTGATCAGGAAGCGCATTATCTATCTGCCAACCTCCCTTACGGAAAACAAAGAAAGTTGGAGATTGCAAGAGCTCTTGCAACAAATCCAAAGATGCTGTTACTGGATGAACCTGCAGCCGGCATGAACCCATCTGAGACCGAGGAGCTTATGAAGACCATCACTTTGATCAGAAAGAAATATGATGTAACTATTCTTTTGATTGAACATGACATGAAGCTTGTGGCGGGTATCTGTGAGAAGATATTTGTTTTGAATTTTGGTATGGAGTTGGCCAACGGACGTCCACAAGAGGTTCTGAACAACCCGGAAGTAATCAAAGCATATCTTGGCGAATAGCGGAGGAAGGATAAAAAATGCTGGAAGTTAAAAATTTACAAGTATATTATGGTGTAATCCAAGCCATTAAGGACGTATCCTTTACGGTAAATGAAGGAGAAGTTATTGCGCTGATCGGAGCAAACGGTGCCGGTAAAACGACAATATTGCATACCATTACCGGTCTGATCTCTGCAAAAAGCGGAGAGGTATTATATGAAGGTGCGGATCTTCAGAAGATACCCGCACATAAAATAGTATCGTTAGGTATTGCTCATGTTCCGGAAGGAAGACATGTATTTGCTCAGCTCTCTGTCTATGAGAATTTGTTAATGGGAGCATTTACACGTAAGGATAAGGCTGAAATTGACGAATCAATCCAAAGTGTATACAAACGGTTTCCCAGACTACAGGAACGTAAGAATCAATTGGCGGGAACCTTAAGCGGTGGAGAGCAACAGATGCTTGCAATGGGACGTGCGCTGATGTCCAAGCCAAAGATTATACTTATGGATGAGCCTTCGATGGGCCTCTCACCCATCCTTGTTGCTGAGATCTTTGATATTATTAAGAGCATCAGCAAAAGCGGCACTACCGTACTATTGGTAGAACAGAATGCAAAGAAGGCACTTTCGATCGCTGATCGTGCTTATGTTCTGGAGACCGGTAAGATTGTACTTACGGACGACGCAAAGAAACTCATGGATAATGAGCAGGTGAAGAAGGCATATCTTGGCGAATAAAAAAGGAGGTATTTCATATGGTTAAGTATGTAATTACAATTGCCAGAGGCTATGGCAGCGGTGGTCGAACTATTGGTAAGATGCTGTCAGAAGAACTGGGGATACCTTATTATGATAGGGATTTATTGCGCTTTGCATCGGATGACAGTGGCATTAATGAACAGCTTTTTGCTAAGGCAGATGAGAAATTGAAAAAGAGTCTGCTATTTAAAATTGCAAGGAACATATATAAAGGAGAGCTCATCGCGCCCGATAGTGACGAATTCGTCTCCAATGATAACTTATTCAACTATCAGGCAAAGATTATCAAGGAGCTTGCGGAAACAGAGACCTGTATCATCATTGGACGTTGTGCGGACTTCATTCTTAAGGATCATCCGAATGTCGTACGTTTATTTGTACATGCTCCTTTGCAGGACTGTATCAATACACTGGTCGATATGACTGGCAAATCCGAGAAGGATGTTGAGAAGCAGATTCTTGAGATTGATAAGCACCGGGCAGAATATTATAAATATTATACCGGCAGAGAATGGGAGAATGCAAAGCATTACGATCTTTGCCTTAACAGCAGTAAGCTGGGATTTGGCAAATGTGTTGAGATCGTAAAATCCTATCTTGATATCAGATTTCGATAAATATAACGATAGGTTTGTTAAGGCTGTCTAATGGCGGCCTTTTCGATTCAGTGGGGTTGCATAAATATTACAAAGGTATTGATAACCATGCAAGAGTATGCTATACTTTTGGAAAATTTGAAATGGCAATGCCGGAAAAGAGGTACGCAATGATTTCAGAAAAAATGGTTGGATTAGTAAAAAACAGTTCCGTGATACGAGCTATGTTCGAAGAGGGAAAAAGGCTCGCAGGTATCTATGGTGCGGAAAATGTGTATGATTTCAGTCTTGGCAATCCTAGTGTCGAACCGCCAAAGGAAATCAGGGAAGCATTGCTACAGGTTATCAATGAGGAAGCTCCGAATCTAGTCCACGGATATATGAATAATTCAGGATATGAGGATGTTAGAGAGAAGATTGCAACTTCCATCAATCATAATTTTGGTACCGATTTTCATTGCGATAATATTATTATGACCGTTGGAGCTGCAGGTGGCCTAAATGTTATCCTTAAGACATTATTGAACCCCGGAGATGAGGTGGTTGTATTTGCTCCTTTCTTTGGTGAATATCGTAACTATATTGGTAATTTTGATGGACAGATTGTAATTATTAATCCGAATACAGTAGATTTTCAACCTAATTTGAAGGAATTTGAACAAAAACTTACGGCGAAGACCAAAGCGGTTATTATCAATACCCCAAATAATCCAACGGGTGTTGTCTACTCGGAACAAACTATCCGGGAACTGGCAGCTGTTCTGGACAGAAAAGAGAAAGAATTCGACTCCTCCATCTATCTGATCGCCGACGAGCCTTACAGAGAATTAGCTTATGACGGAGTGGAGGTTCCATACCTTACTAAGTTTTATCATAATACCATCGTCGGTTACTCCTTTAGTAAATCATTATCTCTTCCGGGCGAGAGAATCGGATATCTGGTAATACCGAAGGAAGTGGATGACTATGAGGATGTTGTGGCTGGAGCAAATGTCGCAAATCGAATTCTTGGATACGTTAATGCACCTTCACTGATTCAGAGAGCGGTTGCAAAGTGCCTGGAGGCTAAGGTAGAGGTTGAGATCTATAACCGAAACAGGGAATTATTATATAACAGCCTGGTTTCCTATGGATATGAATGTGTGAAGCCCCAAGGTGCTTTCTATCTATTTGTCAAAACGTTGGAAGTGGACGATAAGGCTTTTTGTGAAGCGGCAAAAAAGTATAACCTGCTGATTGTACCAGGCTCTGCATTTGGGTGTCCGGGATATTGCAGAATCGCATATTGCGTAGATTATGCGATGATAGAACGCTCTTTGCCGAAGTTTAAGTTATTAGCAAAGGAATATCTTGCCTAACTGTCGCTTCAGTAGGGTAGCTGTTTTATACACATTAAGAAAGGGTGTTAAGCTTCGCTTATATAATAATGAAAGGAAAATGTGACACTATGGCAGCCCATACTGTTGCAAGGATATCAAATGAGACCATGGGAAAAGAATATTCGGGCAGTCGTTCCATATATACCCGGTGAGCAACCGAATACGAAGGATATGGTAAAGCTGAATACCAATGAGAATCCCTACCCACCGGCACCTGGAGTGAAAAAGGTACTTGAGAATCTGGATGCAGATATTTTGAGATTATATCCCGATCCAACGATAAGATTACTGGTGGAGGAGCTGGCTCATCATTAT
>JAGFXQ010000426.1 GCA_017861355.1 Bacillota bacterium | reverse complement strand
TATAATCGGTCTGTCGCCACAGCGAGAGATATGGCCGTAAAGTACCCGAAACACTATTATAAGAAATAACCAATTCATAGCTGACATATTGAAAATAGAAAAATTGTACAATGCAACAGCCGGATTCACTCGATAGGAAGAATCCGGCTGTTACTGATTTTGTATGGAGTAATCCTATGGTCGACAGAGATGATGCATCACAATGGATTGGATAAGTATAAATCGATTATTTATAATAAAATTATTAAGTTATTCTTATCTTTGTATTTTAGGAGTTTTATTTTCCTGATTTTGTGGTATAATCTGCTTGTCAAAGGCGAATAACAAAAGCTTTTGTTAGGGAAGGAACAATCAGATGGAGCAACAGACAACAGAGAATATGGATCTAATCAATTTAGAATATACTGTAGATGTCATAATACCAACTTATCATTCGGATGAGAAGCTGGATCACCTGCTTGCCATGCTTTACCGACAGTCGGTGAAGCCGAACCGGGTGTTGCTTCTGCATACCATTGAGGCAGAGGGACAGGAGCAAAAGGTGCCGGAGATAGAAGGTGCCAATATTACAGTAATACCAATTGATAAGAAGGATTTTGATCATGGCGGGACCAGAAGATACGGAGCCGGTTTATCGAGTGCAGATATTCTGATGTTTATGACACAGGATGCGATACCGGTGGATGAGTATTTGATTGAAAAACTCCTGGAACCATATTCAGATCCTTGGGTATCTGCTACCTATGCAAGACAGTTAGCTGATGAGAGTGTTGGCCTGGTGGAGAGATATACAAGACATTTTAATTATCCAAAACATAGCCGTGTCAAATCAAAAGAGGACCTTGAAGAGCTTGGTATTAAGACCTTCTTCTGTTCCGATGTTTGTGCAACTTACCGTAGAAGTGTATATGACAGGCTTGGCGGATTTGTAAATCGGACGATCTTCAATGAAGATATGATTATGGCAGCCGCTATGATTCGTGAGGAATATCGTGTCGCTTATGCAGCCGATGCAAAGGTACTTCATTGTCATAAGTACTCCTATACCCAGCAGTTTACCCGTAATTTTGATCTGGGTGTCTCACATAAGCAGTTTGATGAGACGTTCAAAGGGATAAAATCAGAATCAGAGGGTATTAAGCTGGTGAAGAATACGCTGAATTATCTAATAGAGAAGAAGAAGTACTACTTGATTCCGGACTTGATCATAAGCAGCGGATTTAAGTTTCTGGGTTATCAGTTTGGTGTCCGCTATACTCTCTTACCTACCAAAATAGTAAAACACCTAAGCATGAATAAGAGTTACTGGAGACATGACCAGGAAGAGTAGTAAAGAAAACAACAGCAGTAGCAACCACTGTATGAGTATAACATACAGGTAAACCGGCAAGTGAGGGACGATATGAGCACAATAGCAATCGTAATGACTACCTATCATGGTGAGAAATACATTAGTGAACAGATAGAATCGATTCTTGCATCCTCTTATCAGGATTATGAGTTGTTTATCCATGATGATGGCTCGAAAGATAATACAATCAACATTCTAAGAAGCTATGAGAGTCGTTATCCTGAGAAATTTCATGTATATCAGAATGAGGAGAATTTGGGCCATATTATGAATTTTATTCATGCCCTGTCTATAACGACTGCGGATTATGTCATGTTTAGTGATCAAGACGATGTGTGGAAAACAAATAAAGTCGCGGTTACCTTAAAACGGATGAAGCATATGGAGGCACAATTAGGGAAAGAGACTCCACTCGCTGTCTTTACAGATGCAGTGGTTGTTGATCAGGAGCTCAACATACTGAATTCTTCATTCTTCTGTTCCGGTCATCTCAATCCGTGTAAAACGGATTTGGCACATCTGCTGATGGAGAATAAGCTGATTGGTTGTACCGTTATGGTAAATGCTGCGCTGCGAAGAATATTACAAAGTAAACCGTTGCCCCAGAAGGCACGCTTCCATGATTGGTGGTTGGCATTAATCGCAGCTTCCTTTGGTAAAATTGGTTATGTGAATGAGGGAACGCTTCTCTATCGTCAGCATGGAGGAAATGTGGTTGGGGATACCGGGTTTCATTCTTACCTGAAGAACCGTATATCCAATTTACAGAAGCAGAAGGATGCCTTGGAAGCACTTTATCGGCAGGCAGATGAATTCTTATCTCTGTATGGGGATTCCTTATCCGAGGAAAAGCTTGAGTTAATTCGACATTTTGCTTCCATACCGGAGAAAAGCTTGATAGAACGACGACTGATTATCCTGCATTATGGTTTTTTAAAAACTGGTGTGTTACGTAATATTGGATTATTAATGATTATATAAGTGACTGGGAACTTGTGAACGACCTGTTTTAGCAGGAAATAACGGCAAGTTCCTAGTCATTTTTTTGAATTTTTATACAGCCACTTTAGCGATTTAAACCAATAAAAATTTTGTGCAATGTGCTACCCGTCAGTACTTGACAAATGGGTACGATGTTGATACAATAACTTACAACTTAATAAACTTACTTTTTATACAGCAACAGCAGCCCCATTACAGAGTGTCCTGTGGTGACGGGCTTTTCTTATAAGTCAGGGCACAAGGAAAGGCATTACATAAGGAGAGGAGCATGCTATGAAGAGAATAGTATTATCGGTTCTGGTTGATAACACCGCCGGTGTTCTTAGTCGGGTATC
>JAGFXQ010000425.1 GCA_017861355.1 Bacillota bacterium | reverse complement strand
GCATTTGTTTGTGTTCATAATTCATGCCGCAGCCAAATAGCAGAAGCATTAGGGAAACGATTCGCCGGTGATGTTTTTGAGAGCTATTCAGCCGGAACAGAATTAAAAGATCATATTAATCCGGATGCAGTAAGACTTATGAAAATGAAATATGGGATTGATATGGAACTAACACAGCATAACAAGTTAATCGAGGATATACCCAGTCCGGATGTTGTAATCACCATGGGTTGTAATGTGAATTGCCCGGTATTGCCTTGCAGGATGCGGGAGGATTGGGGTCTGGAGGATCCTTCCGGTAAAAGTGATGAAGTGTTCCTGGAGACAATGAATATGATTGAAGATAAAATCATGGAACTGAAAAAAAGACTAAGTTAGCACTAGTCTTTACTGGAGTTCCATTATATAATAATTAATGTATCAACATTGCTGCCGAGTAATGTTATTTGTACATCATTTCTTATTCCGTTAGGCCTTTGAAGGAATAAGTAATGGTGTATTTTTTTGGGCTTTTAAGAACAGGAAAGTGAAACAATTTAATTAAGGTTTTTATAAGAAAGGAAATGAAATTATGCAATGGATTATATTGATTTTAGCAGGTTTATTTGAAACATTTTGGGCGATTTGCCTGAAGTACTCTCAGGGCTTTACAAAACCTATTCCGAGTGTTCTTACCATTGTCGGAATGATCGTCAGCTTTTACCTCTTATCCTTATCCCTAAAGGAGCTTCCACTCGGAACTGCATATGCGATATGGACCGGGATCGGAACGGTGGGTACACTGATATTTGGAGTCATTGTATTCCATGAAGCAATCAGCATACCACAGATTCTCTGTGTCGGTCTGATTGTACTCGGAATTATAGGGTTGAAATTGCTATAATACGCTTGTGAAGTCCCTATGTTTTTGTCGGATATTTGAATTTTCTGGGACATATGTCCTTTATTTCTATATTTTGATTCTATATATTTATTAATAATGGACAAAACATATGAAATAAAGCAGAGAAAAGCAGACAAAATGCACCAAAAGAAAGATGAATAATTGAAAATGGTACGTGGAGGGATTTCAATGAAAAAGGGACAAGCCAAGCTAGTGATTTCAACGAGGAAGACTCATACGGGTCTTATGATTTCGCACAAGATTATCTTCTCATTTATTATCACTGTATTATTAGTGATCATCACCGGATTCATAGGTATCAATAACATGAAGCAGATGAATGAGCACACCAATGACATCAATATTATGCTTGTGAAAACAGGCACCATTAAAGATATCAATATTAACTGTAACAAAATAATGGCTGATATTGATATTCTGTTAAAGGACATGAATTCCCCACAGAATAAGGATTTAATAAACAATATCCAGAGTACCACGAGTAAAGTGAACCAGCTTTTAAAGACCTATGAATATTACAAGTTTGATGGTGATGAACAGAAAAACTTTGAGAACTTAAAAACTACCGTTTCATTTTACTTAAATAGTGCAAATAAGCTTTTGACCTTTGTAAATAAAAAGGACGAAGCAGCGGCGCAGGAGATAGATCATAGCCTTTCCGAATATCCAATGACCATCACGGAGCTGGTAGCGACCATGTCATCTAACAATACGGAAGTATCCTCGGCGATGGTCAGTGATACAGCCTCCGCTTACGATAATTCGAAATCAGTAATCTACACAACGATCATTCTGTCATTCCTGGCTGCGATATCTCTTGGTTTAATCATCACCTTCTGGATTTCAAGTCGTCTTAAGAAAATCAATGTTTTAGCAGAATGCATCGGTCAAGGTGACTTTACTTATACGTTGAAAGCAAAGAATAATGATGAAATCGGACAGATGACAAAAGCCTTAAATGAAGCAGTAGTGAAAATGAACAGCTTGATCGCTACCATTGTATTACAATCCAATCAAATCAGTGATTCCGGAAATGAATTATCGGCGATCTCTGAAGAGCTGTATGCAACCATGGACACGGTAAAAGCAAATACCGAGCGCATCACAAACAGTGCCTGTGACCTTGGTGCTTCCTCAGAAGAGGTTACTGCTTCTATGGAGGATATCAATGATAAAACGGATCGCCTTCGAATAAAAGCGGAAGAACAGAAGGCCTCTGCACAAGAAATCAAATCCCACGCAATTTCGATCAAAGAGAAGGGCATTTCCTCGGCTTTACATGCAAAGGAGATGTATGAAATAAATTCAGCCAAAATTAAGAAGTCATTGGAAAAGAGTCAGATTGTAGACGAGATTAACGCTATGGCTAAGTCAATCGAAGAGATAGCAAGCCAAACCAATCTGTTGTCACTCAATGCCTCCATTGAAGCTGCAAGAGCAGGGGAATATGGAAGGGGCTTTACTGTTGTAGCAGAAGAGATACGAAAGCTTGCGGATCAGTCCAATACTTCCGCCATATCGATTAAGGAATTGACAGAAGAGGTGAAAGAAGCCTTCCACCATATCAGTAATAGTTCAAATGATGTGCTCATCTATCTGAGTAACGAAGTCCAGCCAGATTATGAAAATTTTGTACAGGCTGGTATTTCCTACGAAAAGGATGCTGTTCTCATTGAGAAGACAGCGGATGAATTCCTTGAATCTACGAAGATTATGGAGAAGACAATATCTGAAGTACAAGAGGCGATGGAAGGGGTAGCGGTGACAGCACAGGAGTCAGTGACGAACAC
>JAGFXQ010000424.1 GCA_017861355.1 Bacillota bacterium | reverse complement strand
ATATGATGGCAATCATGAACGACGATCATGAGACCTCGGAGTTAATTGTAAGTCTATCGGAAATGCTTCATTATTCCTTTAAAAACACGAGTGAGAAAATACCGCTTTCCGATGAGATCCAATGGACGATTAATTATATTAATATTATGTCCAGACGTTTTGAAGGAGTATTTGATACCAAAATAGAGATTCCGAATGAGCTACTTATCTATAAGGTTCCCAAATTCTTCTTGCAACCAATCGTTGAGAACTCAATTCTGCATGGCTTCGAAGGAATGTCAGGAGGAGGAATTCTGCGTCTGAGTGCAGAGAGACTTGAGGATACGATTATAAGATATGCCGAATAAAAAGACGCAGGAAGGTAGTATCGGGTTATCGAATGTGTATCGGAGATTATCCCTAATCTATGGTAATCATTACTCCATCGACATAAAATCAGAAGCCGGTAGAGGGACAAGCTTTTACATCACGATTCCCTGTCAAAGTGAATAAGAAAAGGAAACACCTTTGATTTGTACTATTTTATGAGAATCCTCATATGGCAGAGAAAAGACTGCTATGTTAAAGTTGAATTACCAGGTTAGTAAGACGTCTGATTAGCAGGATGGGAATATGAAAGGAGATTTTTATGAAAATGAAACGACTTATAAGTGTACTATTAATATCATTACTCGTGTTTAGTGCTGTAGCTTGTTCCAGCAAGACAGAAGAAGCAGGTAGAAAGGATACCTCAAGCACGGCCGAAGAGAGCGGAACTACTGGAGGAGGTAGTGACGACGTAATTGAGATCCGGTTCACGGAATGGGATGGTGGAGATACATTAGCGGTTTATGAAGAGATTGCTGAAAAATTCAATCAATCACAGTCGAAGATTCATGTCACTGTTATGAATATACCGGATGAGTATGATACCAAAATTACTACGATGGTTGCCGGAAACGACATTCCTGAAGTATGTATGCTGGATGCAGCCTCTCTTATGTATACCTATGCCGAAGAAGGTATTGTAATGAACATGCAGGACTTTGTTAATAAGGATACGAACTTTGACAAGGCAAGTATGCTAGATCAGTTTAAATACATGCTCACCGGTGACTACATGGCTGGATACGGAATTGGTTCTGAGAACATTACGATGTTCTATAACCCCTCTTTATTCCAGAAGTACGGAGTGGAAGAGCCCCCGGCAAGTTATAAGGATGCATGGGATTGGGACACATTTGTAAACGTTGCACAACAGCTGACTATAGATAAGGAAGGAAGAAATGCTCTGGATCCTGCCTTTGACCCTGAAAATATTGAAACTTATGGTGTAACAATTAGTAAATGGTGGGCAGGCTTTATGCCATTCCTGTATTCGGAAGGCGGAGACTACTTAACAGAGGATGGTACCTCCATCGGTTACGCTACAGAGCAGGGATTGGATGTATTACAGAAATTAGCGGATCTAACTTATGTGTATCATGTAGCACCGACCCCGACTGCAAGTGAGACGATGCCGGGAGCTTCCGAAGCATTATCTACCAATAAAGTCGCTATGACCTTTGACGGCCAGTGGACCAATGCATCATTGATGTCAGACGGAGTAGAATATAATGTAGCTGCACTTCCCAAGATGGGAACGACAGCAAAGACAACAATGTGTTTTGGAGGTATCAGTATTATGAATACAAAGAAAGCTGATGCGGCCTGGGAATTCGTAAAATACATACTGTCCACCGGTACATGCGAGCCCTTATATAAATCAGGTTTATGGCTTCCTACCAATGCGAACGAATATACCGACGAATATATTAAGACCTTTATTACCGACAAACATCCCGCGAACTATTATGAAGCAATTGTAGCTCCGATGATGGATGGTACGGCAGAAAAACCGATTGTAGCAACCATTAAGAATTTTAATAAGATCAATGATATCATTAATCCTGCACTTGACTTACTCTGGTCCGGTGAAATGACAGCAGCAGATGCGATCGCTTCCATCAAGGATCAGGCGAATGCAGAGGTTCAGGGTTACTTAGGAAAATAGACTTGAATTTATGAAAGTGGCTGTTGTAAAGATACATTGTTAAGGTGAGAGGACAACATACATCCCTCACACTGGAAACACATGCTTCCTGCAACAGCCTCTTTCTTAAGCGGATGAGAGGAGTATGTTCGTTGAAATATAAAGATATGGTAAGTGCGAAGACGAAATCTAATATCGTTGGCTGGGCATTTGCGCTGCCTGCAATCTTAGGTTTTTTGTTTCTGAATTTGGTACCAATGTTGCTAAGCGGTTATTATAGCTTCTGCGATTATAATATAATAAGTAAACCCGTCTGGTCGGGCCTAGGCAATTACATCTCACTCTTTCGAGGGGATGACTTAACCTTCTGGGTATCGGTAAAGGCAACCTTACTTTATGCGATTATGGCCGTTCCGGCGAATTTGATTTTTTCCTTTGCAATTGCGTTGCTCCTGAATCGGGATATGGTTGGTCGGGCATTTTTTCGCTCCTTATTCTACCTACCCTGTATCTTACCAGCCGTAGCATCAAGCTTTGTATGGATTCTGCTGATGAACCCGGATTTTGGCTTGTTCAATGTCATCTTGGATTTCCTTCATCTGCCGGAGAGTAAGTTCTTCTGGGAGAAGAGCAGTGTGCTTCCATCCATCGTATTCATGGGAATATGGGGGACCGGATCGACTCAGGTAATCTTCTTGGCTGGGCTTCAGAATATTCCTCGGGTCTATTATGAAGCGCTGGAGATTGATGGTGGTAATGCATGGCATAAATTCTGGAGTGTCACGCTTCCGATGGTATCCTCAACCTTATTCTTTAATCTGGTCATGGGTATTATCGGTGCCCTTCAGGTCTTCGGAGCGGCATACATTATCACAGAGGGCGGCCCGAACAATGCATCCCTATTCTATGTCTTTGATCTGTGGCGGCAAGCCTTCAAATACATGGATATGGGTAAGGCATCTGCGATGGCCTGGATTCTGTTCCTCGTTGTGCTGCTTGCAACTATACTTGTCTTTAAGACATCCAA
>JAGFXQ010000423.1 GCA_017861355.1 Bacillota bacterium | reverse complement strand
GTCAATCTGCATTCCTCTCCAAAATCACAGGTATGCACCTTGGCGTAGGTGAGAACTCCCCTGCCGAAACGGTCAAATAGACATAGTGTGTTCCTTGGTAATGGTTCAAACTGTTCCAGTAGCGTGATTCCGATTGCCATATTCAACTCACCTGCCAGTTTACCAAAAGATTGAATAAATTCACTATCCACGGATATTGCACTGGCTTTCAGTTCCTTGATATCTTCCTGAATATTGTAACCGACATTCCACATTTCCGGAAATAATGCAATATCCGCTCCCATAGCCTTGGCTTTTCTGCAATATTCCAAACCCTTTTGTAGGTTTCCTTCTAATGTCCCAGTCGGCATAATTTGCAATAATGCTACTTTAAGATTATTCATATCTCGACCCTCTCTAATTCATTTTATAACGTAAGAATCATTCCTTCCTCTGATCTTGTAAATCCACATTTCTCATATAACAATCGCCCTGCATCGGTTGCATCAAGACTAATCTCGGTTACTCCCTTTGCTCTGGCTTCCTCAATCAGCATCTCCATCATATGTAATGCGATTCCCCGCCTGCGATAATTGCTACGAGTATATACATTCATAATATGTGCCCGGTTCCCGCTGGGATGGCTAAAGGTAGGCAGTACTTTAATATAGCAGATGGTCGCACATCCGACGACTTCTTGGTCTACCGCCAGTATGGTTGTCTGGTCTGAATTACTGAAATACTCTCTGGTTTGGTCCAATAATTCATTGTCAAACGAGGTATTCTCAGGTAAACCATTGACCACCTTAAGCATCTCAATCCTACTGCTCATGACCATTTCAATCTCTGCTTCCGTTGCTTTGATATATTTTGTCATAGATGATTTTCTCCTGAACACTGATTCTTTTCATATCAATTAAATGGAAAGTACAATTGGTATTTATTCTGCCAAATAGATACCATAATCCAAGATTACATTGCCATCCTCGTCCGGTTCGGTAAAACGTGGACAATTATATCGTTCAAAGAAACAGGCTCTATTTTGGTCATCTCCTCGAAGCTTGTCCATTGCGTTTTCCTTACATTTCGAGATACAAGCATCGTGCATTTCGTAGATTCCTTCATTTTCTTTGCCCTTGATCCAGCATACTGCGATATCACTTTCAACGAGGTCGATGTAGGAGAACCCCTCCGGTACTGTTGTGCCTACCGGAAAGAACATACCAATCCAATATTCGAAGGTGTCTTCCGAACTGGCACAATTGTAACGCATGAAGCCAAGATAGCCATTTTCAACATCCTTCAGTTCAACAATTGCTTCCAGTGTGGCAAACCATCCATTCTCAAACCACTCACCCCATTTGTGACCAAATCCGCCAACTCTGTCTACATTTGTATAACGTTTCCCTATCATGCGAAGGGATGGTAAATGTTCTTTATATACCTTAATAATCTCTGCTGCCATTTCATTTTCCTCCTATTCAAAATTCAATATTTACAATTGCGTACGATACAACCGGTAGATAAATCAATGAATACTATCCCATATCTCTCTCCTGATATTTATATAAGCAAGTGATGAATGCATATCCAAATATAATTTGAAAGACAGGAAAATTATTTTCAAAATGTGATGCAACTTTCCAAAGTGTCATTTGTATGAAGGAAATATTTATGCTCATAATGTGATAAGCCAGTGATAAGAATAGTGATGGAATTCCTAGGATTACAAGCTTAGGTATGTTGATTTTCCATCTACCAGTCTTTTTTATTTCATTAACAAAATGCTCTAATCCTATCAACATTCCTATGGTCAAATTGAATATAAGAGGTATCGTAATAAAAAGAAAGTAGCTATTACCCGCTCCCCAATTTCTTGTATATAAATAATTCAATTTATTCATCACAAGTTCCTTCAACAAAATGAAAGTTAATAATAAGATTATGTATATTCCATACTTCAGCCATGCTTTTTTGCTCATGAGCGACCTCCTCTCATTCTATTCACCATCAAGATAGTTTACTTCCGAATCAAGTTTGAACGATTTTTGCATTCCGCCGGCCATAATACGCACGTTGCCTGAATTGGGATATAGTATTACATCCGATGGGATTATTGTATCAATGTCAAGATAATGTAGTAGTTCATTGGAATGGTTGGTCAGCATATGTGCTCCATTTTCATTTGGTGGTATTGATATTACATCACCTTCAGAAACTATGATATCACCTTTTGGTGTTTTTAGCATAGCAGTTCCGGAGATAATATAAAACACTTCTTCTCTTCCGGTATGCTGATGATATGGATAGTTACTTTTTCCTGGTTGTAGTGTATAGAAATTTATATTGAGTTTTCCTTCTCCACTGATGTACGGTGACACAACCTCGCTTTTTTGGAATTCAAAATCTTGCTTATGCTGACCATTCGGATCGTATGTTTGATTCAAATTAACATCCCGATATATTGAAGTCTTTACATTTTTAATAACCACTTCTTGCATATGTAATCCTCCTTAATTATATCTATTACAAGAAAATTCTTGTTTCTCTTTAGATTATGTTTACATAACATTATTATGTCTCTTAAAACATACATATATTATTATGAGATGTTCATTTACTTCTCAATTTGGGAATATTGTAGGGCAGCACTAATTATTGTTTTCTCTTTTTAAAGAAATCGGTGATTAATACTACGTACTGTTCCGGATGTAACAGACTTATCCCTCCATG
>JAGFXQ010000159.1 GCA_017861355.1 Bacillota bacterium | reverse complement strand
CCGGATAAGATATGACCGTTCAGAATGATTCCACCACCAACACCGGTTCCCAGAGTAGCAAGAACGAGGCTCTTATATCCTTTGCCTCCGCCCATCCAGTATTCACCCATGGCAGCAACATTTGCATCGTTTCCTGCTTTTACCTTCAAGCCGGTCATCTCTGACATTTCCTTCTCAATATTAAAATTAGCCAGACCTAAGTTTGCTAACATTAATACCTGTCCTTCATCCGTTACCGGTCCGGGTATACCCACGCCAACACCGATTACACTCTCCATCGGGAGCTTCAGTTCCTCTATCTTGTTCTTTATGAATTTAGCAACATCTCTTAAGATATCCTTGCCATCTTCCGTTCTCTGAGTCGAGAAATCCCATTTATTAAGAAGCTTTCCTTCCGTATTAAATAAGCCTGCCTTTACTGCCGTTCCTCCGATATCAATTCCAAAACATACTTGTTCCATAGTATAATCTACCTTTCTGCCCTTTTATATTTGTACTCTTCATTCCCATGCCACCTATGGCATAGCAATGCATCTTATGATTTATCCTCCGAAAGAGAAGCGATCTGATTAGTTATCATTCTTCTTCAGGCTGTTGGTGACACGATTATATAATTCCTGAGCAGCATTATAGCCCATCTTCTTCTGACGATAATTAACCGCAGCCGCTTCACAGATAATCGCAAGATTTCTGCCCGGACGAATCGGAATAGAATGGCAGGGAACCTTGTTCCCCAGAAATTCTGTATAGGTCTCTTCCAGTCCAAGACGGTCATATTGCTTGTCCCTATTCCATTCCTCTAATTTGATTACCAAATCAATAGCTTGCGTATTCTTTACACTTTCAACACCAAACAAGGTCTTTACATCAATGATACCAATACCGCGAAGTTCGATAAAATGTCGTGTAATATCAGGGGAAGTACCAATCAAGGTATCATCACTGACTTTCTTGATCTCTACTACGTCATCAGTAACCAGACGGTGTCCTCGCTTAATCAGCTCCAGAGCAGCTTCACTCTTACCAATACCGCTTTCACCCATAATCAGGATACCTTCACCATAGACATCTACCAGACCGCCATGAATTGTGATACGAGGAGCAAGTTCAACATTCAGCCAGCGAATCACTTCAGCCATAAAAGCGGAAGTAGTTTTCGAGGTACGAAGAATCGGCACACCTTTTTCATTTGCAAGACTAATAAAATGTTCACTTACTTCCATATTTCTGCTGAAGACAATACAAGGCACACGATAATCCATCAGTCTGCTTATGATCTGAGCTCGCTGATCTTTATCCATCTGCTGCATATAAGCCATCTCCACATGACCTACCACCTGCACACGTTCGGAATCAAAATGATCGAAAAATCCCGCAAGCTGAAGTGCCGGTCGATTTACATCCGGCTGGGAGATCTTAATGCTATTAATATCGATGTCCGGAGTACAATTCTCCAAATCCATTTTCTCAATAAGACGAACCAGTTCAACTGTATACATTCTTACCTCCATCTGCAGACGCTGTCTGCGATATAATATATATTTATGCATTGTATATGCAATAACTTCTATTTATACATAAGCAGATTCTTAGCTCAATTCATAGTAAAAACAGATTAGTATCTCAAAAGCTTCACTTTTGAGCTCGTTTTACAATCCGTTTATCGTTAGTGTATCACATGAATCAACGGAATGTAAATGCCTATTGCTCCTTAGGTTTATGAAAAAATTCATATACCTGCTCTGCTGCCTGTCGATTCATCGCCGGAACCTCCATGATTTCTTCAATTTCTGCAGCGGCAATCGCCTCCAGAGACTGAAAATATTTCATCAAAGCCCGCCTTCTCGTCGGACCGATTCCGTTGATATCATCGAGGATGGAGCGTACCTGCGTCTTGTTACGCAGGAGCTTGTGATATTCAATTGCAAAACGATGGGTCTCATCCTGAATTCTTGTAATCAGTTTAAATAATTCACTGCTCTTATCAACGGGCAGTTCATGATTATTGTAGTATAACCCTCTGGTGTGATGGTTATCATCCTTGACCATACCGCACACCGCAATCTCCAGCTTAAGCTCTGACAATACCCGGAGTGCAACTCCGACCTGTCCCTTTCCGCCATCCATAAGAATGAGATCCGGGTACTTGGTGAAGCTTCCGAGAGATTCATCAATCTGTTTTTCTCTCAATTGCTCCTGCTCCCGCAATCCGTGAGTAAAGCGTCTGGTAAGAACCTCATACATGGAAGCATAGTCATCCGGTCCCTGAACCGTTCTGATCTTGAATTTACGATAATCCGCCTTCTTCGGCTTGCCCTTCTCATAGACCACCATCGAACCAACCGATTCAAAACCGGAGGTGTTAGAGATATCAAAGGATTCTATTCTCTCCACAAGCGGCAAGTCGAGATACACTGCCAGTTCCCGAAGTGCTCCGACTGTCTTTGCTTCTTCTCTTTTTATCTTCTCCAGATCCTGATTCAGTACTAATGCCGCATTCTTTCTGGCCAGATCAACAAGCTTCTCCTTGTCACCCTTCTGGGGAACCTTCAGATATACTTTTTGTCCACGTTTTGCCGACAGCCATTCTGTGAGTAGATCCTCCTCCTCTGTCTTGGTACCAAGGAAGATCTCCTTCGGAATATACGGAGTTCCTGCATAGAATTGTTTCAGAAAGCTGGCCATGATGTTACCATCTTCTTCGTCCTGAACGCCGGATAGGTGAAAATTATCTCTTCCAATCAATTTACCACCACGGATAAAGAAGGTTTGCACCACCGCCTCATCCTTATCTCTGGCAAATGCCACAATATCGCGATCCACCTGATCGGTATTCGTGATTTTCTGACGATTGGCAATCTGCTTCACACTGCCTAGGAGATCCCGATACTCCGCAGCCTTCTCAAATTCCATCTCTTCCGAGGCTTTCATCATCTTCTCTTCTAGCAGTTTTCCGACTCTGGAATAATTACCGTTCAAAAACTCCATGACTTCATCAATATTACTTTTGTAATCTGCTTCTGAGATATATCCCTGACAGGGTGCATCACACTGACCCATATGATAATACAGACAGGGCCGTTCCTTCCCTATATCTCTTGGCAGCACACGATTGCAGGTCCGGATCTTGTAGATCCGGCGAAGAAGTTCCAAAGTGTCCTTCACAGCATAGACGCTGGTATAGGGACCAAAGTATTTGGACTTATCCTTCTTCATCTCCCTGCTGATTGACACCTTGGGATATGCTTCGTTGGTCGTCACACGAATATAAGGATAGGTCTTGTCATCCTTCAGCATCGTGTTATACTTCGGCATGTGTTCTTTAATCAGATTACATTCCAACACCAGTGCTTCTAATTCTGAGTCTGTAATAATATATTCGAAATGATCGATTCGCTCGACCATTTGTCTGATCTTCTCTGTATGATTTCGGCTGGTCTGAAAGTATGACCGCACGCGATTCTTGAGGATAATGGCTTTTCCGACATATATGATATTGTCCTTTTGATCCCGCATGATATAGACACCGGGCTTTGCCGGTAATTTTTTCAGTTCTTCTTCTATATTAAACATAATAACCCGTGCCTTTCTTTAGCAGTTACGTAGGTATTCATTGTAGTTTTTTATCTCATCGTTTCCTCTGTTTGTCATGCAGAATTAGTATAGCATAATTTCTACGCATAGACAAATTGAAATACAACAACAAAGTAGATTGCATACAACTACTTAGTAGATTGAATGCAACAACTTAGTAGATTGAATTAAGTCTATAACAGATCAGATTTTATTAAAAATGAATATATTAGCATTTTTAAATCGTTTGTTATATAATGTAAAACAATTTATTAGATATTACGAGCTGTATCCGTTGGGTGCATATAAGCCAAGTTTATGAAGTTTCGTAATACTAATCTAATTCCTAATAGGGTTCACAAAAAATGATCGAAACGAGGTACAAGAATGAAAACAATCGGATTAATCGGAGGAATGAGTTGGGAAAGCACCGTGACCTATTATAAGATAATCAATGAGGTAGTGAAACAACAGCTAGGTGGGTTCCACTCTGCGAAATGTATTCTCTACAGTGTAGATTTTCAAGAAATCGAAGAGTGTCAGGTAAGAGGAGAATGGGAGAAAAGTGGTGAGTTCTTATCAGAAGCTGCTCTGAGTCTTCAGAAGGCAGGCGCAGATTATATTGTGATCTGTACGAATACAATGCATAAGGTTATTGGTCTGATTCAGCAGAAAATCTCAATACCAATCCTCCACATTGCAGAGGCAACGGCTGACGTACTCGTCAAGCAAGGCATCAAGAAGATAGCTTTATTGGGTACAAAATATACCATGCAGCAGGATTTCTACAAATCGAAGCTGATCGAAGCAGGACTTGAGGTAATGATTCCTGAGGCAAACGATATCGAACTTATCAACTTCACGATCTATCAGGAGCTTTGCTTAGGAATCCAATCCCCGAAGTCAAAGAAAGAGTTTCTGCGAATCATTGAGACATTGGCAATCAGTGGTGCAGAAGGTGTCATCCTCGGATGCACCGAGATTGGCTTGCTTGTCACGCAGGAAGAAACGGAAGTCCCATTGTTTGATACTACAATAATTCATGCAACCAAAGCAGCGATGGATGCTATATAAAAACAGGGAGGAGCCAGAGAGAGGATGGACCTTACCAATCCTCTCTCCGGCTCCGGAATCTACTCTCATTTCTGCCACAGAATCTACTCATTATCCAGGGCAAAGCTTAAGAAGACCTTGAACATATCTCCCTCCAACTCTACCTGAAAATCACCACCGCAGAGCTTTGTATAACTTTCGGCTATGGATAACCCAAGTCCGCTTCCCTCCGAGGTTCTTGCCAGGTCGCCTCTGGCAAACCGTTGAAGGATATCCTGCGGCGTAAAAGTCATATCATAACCTGCGATATTCTTAATCGATGCAATAGCACGACCCTCCAGGAGTGTCAACTCGATATATACTCTGGTTCCAGCCATAGAATATTTTATTGCGTTATCAATCAGGTTCTGGAAAACTCGGTAAAGCTTATTTCCGTCTGCTTGAATATAAACCGGTGTTTCCAATAATATCATCTTAAGGGAAAGCCCGGATGCAACAATCCGATCCTCCATATCAGCCAGTGTCTGGTTAATCAGCTTTCCCAAATCGATTTTCTCCAACTTCAATGTCATATCACCACTGGTGCTTTTGGCCAGATCGAATAGGTCAGTTACAATCTTATTCAATCGTTCTGACTTCTCCTGCAGAATTCGGATATAGTCTCTTCCCGCCTCTGAGAGTGGTTCCTCCTTGGATAACAAATCAAGGAAACTGACGATGGAGGTAATCGGCGTCTTAAGATCATGGGAAACATTCGTAACGAGCTCTACCTTCATTCTTTCTGATTTTATCTGTTCTTCTGTTCGTCTTCTAATCTCCTGATCAATCATATCATAGATACGCTTATTCCCTACCGTGTACCATGCAATGACAAGGATCTCTGCAACAAAAGGTAGGATTGCCCACAATATCAATTTGGTTGAAAGATATACACCAAGGGTTATATTAAAGATAGTCAAAGCCAAAAAACAAATCTGACGGTAGTATAGATTCATTGCATAGGATGACTGCTGAAACAGATCTCCATAACACAGGTATCGGGCTGCACCAGCGATCAGCCTGCGGAGCTTAGATATGATACGATAAAGGATACTATCCTGAAGCAATGTTTTTTCTCTCCATTTTCGAAGCAGAGAATATATTATGATCAGAAACAGAGCTCCAGCCAAGGCAGATACCACCACAATGAAAATAGCGATAGTGCCATTATCTGCCGAAAACAGTTCTAGGAAATTCACACCAAACATATCCATCTTAATACCAAGTGCAATTCCCTTTCCTATAATTCCAGCCATTCCGGTGATAAACCACCATACTCCGAAGCCCAATGCCAGTAATAAGGCTTCTGTGTGGATCTTCTCCGGACGAAAACCAGGTTCCTTCCCCTTCTGTGATTCTCTCAACTCCTGCGGATCTCTTACCGCCAGAATACAGAATGCGATCAAAGCAGCAACCCCCAACAATGCACTTACACATAATACAATTGCATATGGCATCAGCGATTTACGATCCTGGTCCCACTGTCTCTGCCTGGTCTCCAAATAGTAATCTGTATAAGCGATGTATGCTACTGTTTTTTTCTTAAAAAGCTCATAGCCAAAATCTGCTTTACGATAGGCATTCTCTCCATCTCTCCATGCTCCTTCTTCCATATAGAAGAAAGCCCGATTGAATTGCTCGTAAAATGCCCGATCGGTTTCATCCTTATTCGAATATTCCTCAGATCCGTTATTAAAATAGTAATAGAATGGAACCTGATCTAATTGCTTATGCTGAAAAGCAATTAAGGAAACGAGTCTCATCGCATCATTCACTTCTTTGTTGAATGCCTTACTTTGATAAAATTCCGGTTCAACCAGACATTCCGGATCAATCTTCTTCTGTAACCCCAGCTGCAGCTGTAGCATAGCAATCACAAAGAAGATAATAACAAGGAAAAAGATAACTGCTTTTGTATTTTTGTTAAAATTAAAGTTTTTCAATTTTGTAACCAATTCCCCACACCACCTTCAAATAATTTGGCTCCTTTGGATTAATTTCGATTTTCTCACGGATACGTCTGATATGTACCATCACGGTATTCTCAATCGAGTAAGCCGGCTCATTCCAGACCCGCTCATAGATCTCTTCTGCGGAGAATACCCTGCCTGCATGGCTCATCAGAAGTTCTAATATCTTGTATTCCGTTGCTGTTAGCTTGACCGGATCTCCGTCAACGCTGAGCAGCTTCGCAGCGGTATCAAGAATCAGCCCTCCAATGATGATATCTGTGGATTGAAGATGGTTCACTGCATCTCCAAGTACCAGATATCGCCTCAAATGACTCTTCACTCTTGCCAACAGCTCCTGTGGATGATACGGCTTCGTGATATAATCATCCGCGCCCATCGTCAGCCCCAATATCTTATCACTATCCTCAGACTTTGCTGACAGTAGAATGATTGGGATATTACGTTTTTCGCGGATCTTCATCGTTGTTGACAAGCCGTCCAACCTAGGCATCATAATATCCAGTAGAAGCAGCTGTACATCATTACTCATCAATGTATCAATGGCTTCCATGCCATTATAGGCTTTCAACACCTCATACCCCTCCATCGACAGAAGTTTATCAATTGCTTTGACTATCTCTCTGTCATCATCCACTACTAAGATTCTCGCACCCATGATTTCTTCCTTTCCAAATGCCTACCCTGATTATAGTAAACAATACTTTCATTTCACCCGATATAAATCTTACAAATATCTTAATATTATTCTTGTCCAGATAATGAAGCCGTATGGAATACTTTGTCATATATAGAATAATTTTACCACATACTAAGACCGATGACATCCTAATTTTGTAAGTATATACAATCCATCGATCTTTTAACATTCCTGCAATTTGCTATATAATTAAAGTATCAAAAGCACCTTTGGTGCTTTCCTAATACCACATATTGCTATGCAAGCTTGCTTGCGATAGCAATATGTGGTATTAGTGTGGTATTAGGAAGAGGGCATAGCCCCTTTTGACACTTTAATTCTATATACAAAAAAGGGATAAACATACGATGTTCGTAGCTTATCCCTTACCTGATTATTTATATATAATTCATTTCACTAACATTTCGAATTATCCTTTATATCAGAACTGTGAGGTCTCCGTTGTCTTATCCTCAAGCTCTGCTTTCGGTTCGTCAACAATTCCCTTCACTTCGTTGTAAATCTTCATAAACTCTTCTCCGGTGATGGTCTCCTTCGTGATCAGATGTTCTGCTATCTTATCAAGGACGTCACGACTTCCGGCAAGTAGTTCTTCTGCT
>JAGFXQ010000158.1 GCA_017861355.1 Bacillota bacterium | reverse complement strand
CCTGCATCTTTAGTAACCTCCAGTCTCTCAGCTGCATAGATGGGATATATCTGACATCCCAACCGGTTTCTGAGATTCTTTACCAAGTTAGCACGCTTCTCATTCTCAAATGGAGCAATATAAAAGATCGCATTTTCTCCGGAATAATTCTGAATGGCAATATGATATAAGTCATCGGGGCTGTGAAAGGAATCGGGAATAGCCCGTGCCAGGGTCACTAAGAGCGATGAGAGATGATTGGGTCCTTGCCCGGCCTGCATTAACACCTCACACATCGTACTGCCATTATTGATGTATGCGTTCGTAAGTAATCGGTAAGATACCTTCTTCTGCTCCAGGAATTCAGCAATGGTCCGAACCAAAGAAAAACAATATTCGATCTGATCCGTATGGGAACCATCCGACCAATGCAGATAGCTATCCAGTACAATAGTTGCCGACATATCCATGGTATGATCAAATTCCTTGACAATCAATTCATTCTTTCTTGCGCTCTGTGGCCAACTAATTGAGCGCATCGGTTCTCTACCGGAATATTCGCGGTAGGAGCTGACCAGAATAGGATCTTCAGTGAAAAAGCGACGAGCTGAGAAATCGCCATAATATCCGGAAAGTGCCTGAATTACGGAATCATCCTGCAGTAATTTCGGAAAGATGATCATCTCTTCCCTTTGTTCTATCTCCTTGGAATTTTCACTAATTCCAAGAAAATCTCCGCAAAACATCCTACATCCCTCAAAATAATATAACCCTCGTTTTGGCAGAGATACCTGAACCTCTCTGGTTACCTTCTGTCTGCCGCGAATGTACAGCAGCCCAGAATGAGTATAATAACGATCATTTGGGATCACATTATCTTCTCCAAGGACATGAATCTCCTTCGGAAACATTTCCTCAAGCCGTAAGAAAGGAATGGTTCGAAGTCCATAATTCGATATCGTCGTATGGAGGGTAAAGACTTCATCGGGCTCACTTCCCAAGGTCGAGGGAATACAGTGATAGTGGATTCTCGACAGATTATCTCTTAAGGAAAGCAATTCTAAAAGAGCACCAAAGGTAACAAGCACAATCAAAAATACAACCATTACACTACTCCCTTAATCTGGACCGTTTCGGTTGGTACCGGTATACTATCGACGATCTCCTGACAGACATTAGCTCCTTCACGACCACGAATGATACCATAAAAGCTCAATCGGTGTTCCATAATGCATACCGCCAAATTCTTAATATCCTCTGGAATAACATAAGAACGACCCTGTATTGCAGCAGAAAGCTGTGATGCTCTATAAAGAGAGATCGCTGCTCTGGTCGATGCTCCCTGCAAAATACGACGATCATTCCTGGTCTTATCGATGATATCCATGAGATATCCTTTGACCGTATCACTGACCTCAACCTGATGATAGCTCTTCTGAAGCTCCAAAGTCTCTTCCCCTGTCACTACCTGTTCTATCTGAGACAGAATTTCAATCGTATCGGTACCTGAGAGGATGGACAATTCTTCCTCGCGCTGCATATATCCCATGGAAAGTTTCATCATAAAACGGTCTTTCTGTGCTTCCGGCAAAGGGAACGTTCCTCCCGATTCCAAAGGATTCTGAGTTGCCATTACCATAAATGGTTTTTCGATCAGATAGGTAGTTCCATCTACTGTAATCTGTCCTTCTGACATCGCTTCCAGTAAACTGGACTGTGTTCGAGGTGTGGCACGGTTAATCTCATCAGCCAGCACCATCTGTGCAAACAAAGGACCCGGACGAAATTCGAATTCACCGCTCTTGTTGTTATAAAAGTTAATACCGGTCAGATCGGAAGGCATAATGTCCGGGGTAAACTGAATTCGTTTATAACTACCGCCAATCGATTTTGAAAATGCTCGAAAAAGCATGGTCTTGCCGGTACCTGGAACATCCTCCAGAAGAACATGTCCGCCTGCCAGATAAGCAATTACAATATTCCGGATACATTCATCCTTCCCGATAATGATCCTTGCACAGTTGGTACGTATTTTCTCATAATATACTTCAAATTGATTTACATTCATTGCAGCTTCTCACTCTTCTTCTTTTATTTTTTCTATGTATTTACATATTTTATATAATCTGACGAATTTATTCAACTAAATTCCAGCATTATCCTCTCAAAACTTTAGTAAACACAATTGAGAACCACAATTGTGGATCATGGATAATTGTATAAAGAGGGGGATGTTCCAAGCTTATCAGCCCAAGCATTGGTGTTCACCAAAATGCTAAAAAGCAAATATCCTGTAACATCCCCTGTAAATCTCAGCTACGAAAACTTTCTGTTACTGTGTTTAAAGAAAACTTGTGAAGCAACTTTCTGTATTCATGGTTTAATAAGAGTCTCTCAGACTGCGAACCAGCAACTTCGCCTTCAGCTGTGCTGCATCTTCAAACTGCTCTCCTGTAATATCAGACTTAGCTAACGTAATCACCTTGTCCTCATTATTTGTAATATAGAAATAATTATCATCAAAGATAGCATCCGTCTCTGCGAAGTCAAGCTCTACAAAGCCAGCAAACCTTTTTGCTCTTAAGGTAATCAGGAATTGCTCCTCTTCTTCCTTGACATCAACACTAATCTCAGGCTGCTCTAAAGCAAGATATTTGAAAGGAACAAAGATCTCAACCTCGGTTCTCTGATCCCCGTCTTCATCGGAGAATACTGCTTCAACATAGGCCTGATCCTCGATGCCGGTAAGGAGATCACAATAATCTATCTCGGCAAGCTTACTGCTCGATAAGGCAGGAACAACCGTCTCAAAGCTATCTGTTCGTAGCACAGTGAAGTCCATTTTGCGCAGGGTCATGATTACCTTACATGCTTTATCCTCCCTGCGTTCATTTTGGATATGGGCTTCGACTACATTATCGGTTCTTTGAAGGCTTCCTGCAATCGGTGCAAAGAAGTTCTTAGCCATATAATGCAATGCTTTCCAGCGGCCAAAATAATCAATGCTTGCCCAGGAAGCAACCGGCCAGTCATCATTCAACTGCCAGTAGAGTGCTCCCATACAACGACCTCGGTTTCTTCTCCAATGCTCCACTCCAAATTTTATCGCAATTCCCTGTAATACCTGAGATACATAGAGCAAACCGGTAAAGTCCTTTGGATACAGAAAATTCTCAGAAAGATAATAAAGGATAATGCCGTTTGCTGAGGTATTCTTCTGATGGCTTTCCATTACCTTGGAGAAGATATTCCGATCCTCTTCTTCCGTAAAGGAATTCACGGTCTTAATGGAAGGAAAGGATTGGAAACCAAACTCCGAGCAAAAACGGAAGAAGTACTTGCGGTAATCCTTAAATGGTTTCAGACCATGCCATACTGCCCAGTAATGAGTATCGCCACGGTTTTCATCATCCGGATCATCAAAGCATCCACCCGAGGAAGGAGAAGAAGGCCAGAAGAAGGTTCGATCATCCACCTCTTCTACTGCTCTGGGCAGAACATATTCAAACTGCTTGATATAATCCGCACGAAGCTGCGGAGAATGTGGCTGGAAATCCGGCCAATGCATCCATGCAGACTCAAGCTCATTATTCCCGCACCAAAGTCCTAAGGATGCATGATGTCTGATTCTTCGGACATTATCCTTCGTCTCTTCGATGATATTCTCTTCAAACTCTTTGGTCAGGTCGTATACGTTGCACGCATACATCAGATCCTGCCATACGATAAGGCCATATCGGTCACATAGATCATAGAAATCCTCGGATGGATAATAGCCCCCACCCCAGACTCTCAGACAATTATAATTTGCTCTTACACAGGAACGGATCAGATGTTCCGTTCGTTCTCTGGTGATTCTGGAATAAACCAGATCCTCCGGAATATAATCCGCACCTTTGGCAAAAATCTTAACTCCGTTAATCTTAAAAGCAAATTCAGAACCCCACTGATCCTTCTCCTGACTGATCGTCAAGGTACGTAGACCCAGAGTGAATTCCTTGTTGTCGCTGATCTCCTTATGTTTCTTTAGGGCAACCGTCAGTTGATATAAAGGCTGTTCACCATATCCACTCGGCCACCAAAGTTCCGGATCTTCTACAGTTATAGAATGATGATTTTCTTCCTCTTCTACTTCAATCGGATAAGTAGTTGCTACTCCTTGTGGAGAGGTCAAAGTATATTCGACCAGATATTTTTCCTCAGTCAATAATTCCAGTTTGGTATTAAACTCCAACTCTACACCATTTTTATGATGATGCTGAATAATCTCTACATCCTCGATTCTGCCATCTCGGTATCCGATCAGTTCAATGTCTCTCCAGATACCCGCATCGGGAACCTGAGCACCCCAATCCCAACCGAACATGCAATGAGCCTTTCTGATGTATTGGTTTCCTCTCATGGCTCCATTGGCTAGATAGGTGATCTGTTTATTCTCCGCGGGTTCATAATTCTCCATATAAGTAATCGGTGCACGGAATATAATACGTATTTGATTCTCCCCCTGATTCAGCAGGCTCTTACAATCGTATCTCCAAGTCCGATGCATATTGTCCGCTTTCGCAAGAAGGATATCATTGATATAAATCTCAGCCAGTGTATCCAGTCCGTTGCAAATAAGCTCAACCTTGCTAAGGTCTATCAGGTCCTTTGTAACAGTGAATTCCTTTCTGAATTCATAATCCTTACGAAACAACTCCCGCGCTTCATACTCATTCAAACGCCAGGATGGATCACCAATCAGGTTATGATGTAACAATGTCGACATAACAGAACCTGGAATCGTTGCGTCCAGCCAATGATTCTCGGTTAATTCTCTCATTTTCCAGTTACCATTTAATGTCTGATGCAGCATATCATTTTCTCCTTATCAATTATAACAATTTCATTGCTTATCACATAATAGCGATGTCTTATTACAACTTACAATTTCCTCGTCTCACAAAAACAAGTATAACATAATTCGGTAACAGTATCCAGATGCGATGCTTATGAATATGATAAAATAACAAATAAATCGAGAAGGTAAGTATATGGGATATTATATTAATGTTGAGCCTGAGGTTAATTTATACGTTGAGGATTTGAATCCGGAAGGGAAGAATGTGATTCTGTTTCTACATGGCTGGCCCGGAAGTCATGAACTGTTCGAATATCAATTTAATAAGCTGGCCAGTCAAGGCTTTCGTTGTATCGGATTGGATCAAAGGGGCTTCGGTAAATCTGATCGGCCATTAACCGGATATGGCTATGACCGTTTAGCCGATGATGTACGCTGTATCATTGACACACTAGAGCTTCATGATATTATGCTACTCGGGCATTCTACCGGGGGATCCATCGCGGTCCGCTATATGTCCAGACATCATGCATATGGAGTGCGACGTCTGGTATTATGTGCAGCAGCCGCTCCTAGTCTGATTCGAAGGCCTGACTTTCCATATGGAGTACCAAAGGAAGTTATCCAGGATATGATACACACCACTTATACCGATCGTCCTAAGATGCTTCAGGATTTTGGAGCAAATTTCTTCTTCCGAAGTGTTAGCCCTGCTCTGATGGATTGGTTCTTCCAGCTGGGATTGGCGGCAGCCGGTTGGGCAACTGCTGCAGTAGAAAACACCTGGATTGAAGAAGTACTGTTTACTGATCTTGAACGAATCACCACCCCAACCCTAATCATGCATGGAATTCATGATCATGTTGTTCCTTTTACCCTCGCAGAGATTCAGAATAAAATGATCCGCAACTCCATTCTTCATCCCTTTGAGTGCTGCGGCCACGGATTTTTTATCGAGGAAATGGATCGCTTCAATAAAGAAGTCGCACATTTTGCCTTGTCCTAAAACCGAACCAGTATAGAATTGTGACCAATTCTAAGTCATTATCTCCAAAGTCATCGATTTCAATTAATTTTCTTTCCTTAGGTACTGTTTTTTTTTGCAGATATCGTTTACAATAGATAGGAATTTATGATACAGACTAACACATGACTTTGGAGGTAAAGAATATGTTATTTGGAGCACTGGAGGCCGGCGGTACCAAGATGGTATTGGCTATTGGCAATGAGAACGGGGAAATACTGGAACAGCTTTCTATCCCGACAGAAACACCAGAGATAACTATGGTAAAAATTATTGATTATTTTAATAATAAACAAATTGAAGCCCTGGGAATTGGCTCCTTCGGACCGATTGATCTTGATAGAACTTCCGTAACTTATGGTCATATCACATCTACTCCGAAGCTGGCGTGGGTTGATTATGATATCGTAGGGACCTTGAAGCAAGCACTTCAGATTCCGATTGGTTTTGACACCGATGTGAATGCATCCGCACTGGGCGAAGCTACCTGGGGTATTATGAAGGATGTTCCCTCTGGAATCTATATTACCATTGGAACCGGAGTAGGTGTCGGCGTCTACATGAACGGATCCCTGCTTCATGGTATGCTACACCCGGAAGCCGGACATGTCCTGATGAGTAAGCATCCGGAAGATCATTTTGAAGGAGTCTGTCCTTATCATCCGAATTGTTTTGAAGGTTTGGCTTCCGGCCCATCGATTGAAAAGCGCTGGAACAAAAAGGCAATCGAATTAAAGGATAATCAAAAGGTATGGGAAATGGAAGCTTATTATATTGCCCAAGGAATCGTGAATTACATCCTGACGCTCTCTCCCCATAAGATTGTTCTTGGTGGTGGAGTAATGCATCAGGAGCAGCTCTTTCCTTTGATCCGTAAAGAAGTTGTTTCACTTATGAACGGTTATATTAAGACCCCTCAGATGAATGATCTGGATCGGTATATTGTACCTGCCTCACTACAGGATAATCAGGGAATTATGGGTTGTATCCAATTGGCAAAACTTGAATTAGAATACACCAGATAGGATCGTTTCAAAGTATGTTTGTTATTAAAACAATGGGATATTGCAAAATACACAGGAAAGTTCATTGTGATTTTGCAATATCCCCTTGCTTTTTTAGTTCGAAATTTTATTAGTTTAAGCCTTTATTAGTTCGAGCCTTCATTCTTTCTTATCTGTTGTTCTCGAAAATTATTCAGATACACTTCAGCAGAGCGGTTCATCTCAATCGCAAATTCCGACATGTACTTCTGATTGCACAAAGTGCAAATTCCTTGTTTGACATCCTTATCCGGCAATCCGGATCTTTGATTACGTTCAAGGTGCATCTGCTCCTGTTCTGTATAGGATAATGAATGGTATTGATTTTCATGTACTATATATTTCTTATCAAAACGAGCCGGTTTTTTCCTGGTCTTCTGACTCTCTGCCGGAAAGCCGTAAACTACCATCGCTGCAGGTACAGTATATTCCGGTAATTTCAGAAGCTCACGTACCTTTTCGCAATTCTCGATTATATCACCGATATAGCAAGATCCAAGTCCCAATGACTGTGCGGCTACCACAGAATTCTGAGCTGCAATAATCGCATCTGCACAGGCGAGCAGCAGATCACCCTCACCCGGTTTTCGAGGGTTGCAATCCGTCTGACAGAAAGCATCATACCATCTCTGATAATCCGCCAAAAAGATCAGAACCAAAGGAGCTTTCATAATAAAAGGTTGATCATCACAGCTGATTGCTAATTGCTCCTTCAACTCATCCTCCGTAACATCAATAATACTATAGAGCATCATGGATCCTCCCGTAGGTGCTTCAAAAGCAGCTTGCAAAATTAGATCCTTCCATTCCGATGGTAT
>JAGFXQ010000422.1 GCA_017861355.1 Bacillota bacterium | reverse complement strand
TCTAAGGAATAGATATTTAGGAATAATAGCAAAGGCAGAAATACACGAAATACCAGCTTGTTCATTACGTTAAGTGAGTGAACATCGGTAATTTTCTTTTTTCTTAAGACATACCCAATTGCCATTTGAAGCACTAAAGGAAATACAACGCTGATAGCTAATAGAATATTATTCAAGTAATTCAGTCCTTTTTGTTTTTATTGACTCATCATGCAATTTTGGCTTGACCAGCCTAACTTCTTTATTCTAGCATAAGTGATAAGCAAAAGCTATAGTCTGACAACAAAAGTAAAGAGATGGTATTGCGAAGAAATTCGTGGAAAGTGCCGCTATAATTATTGAAATATTAACACAATATTAACATGAAAGTTATTATCTTTATACCATATTTACTGTAATAGTGATAAAATAATAATGTTATGAAAAAATTCATAGCATTCAATTATATAGTAAAATAACATGACAAAAGAATTGAGGTTTCAAATATGAGCTTTATAAAGAAAATGAACCCGGGACGTTTTATTGCACTTGGCTTTGCAACTGTAATATTGCTAGGAGCGTTCATTTTGTTTTTACCATTCACCCACAGAACGGGTGTTGATGTCGCATTTATTGATGCTCTGTTTACATCTACCAGTGCCGTTTGCGTCACCGGTCTTAATGTAGTGGATACTTATGATACATACAATGTGTTTGGGCAGATTGTAGTTGCAGTCCTAATTCAAATCGGTGGATTGGGAGTTACATCAGTTGGAGTCGGTTTTATGCTTTTAGCTAGAAGGAAGGTTGACTTTAAAGATCGAATTCTTGTGAAAGAAGCGTTAAATCTGAACTCAATGAAGGGTGTAGTTAAGTTGATTAAATCAATATTGTTGATGACGTTATGTTTTGAGTCAATAGGTGCAATATTAAGCTTTATTGTATTTTCTCAGAGCTTTCCGATGTCTAGAGCAATCGGGGCCAGCTTGTTCCATGCGGTTTCCAGTTTTAATAATGCCGGATTTGATGTCCTAGGCAATTTTAAAGGATTAGTTGACTATCAATCCAATGTATTATTAAACTTTACTACATGCGGATTAATTATTTTCGGTGGTTTAGGCTTTGTTGTTATCAAGGAAATTATCTATAAGCATTCCTTTAAGAAATATAGCCTACATTCGAAGGTTGTAATTACCATGACCTTGTTCCTGCTGGTAATTGGAACAATTCTTCTGAAGTTTACAGAGAACATTAGTTGGTTGGGTGCATTTTTCTTCAGTACTTCTGCCAGAACAGCAGGTTTTGCGACCTATGGGGTAGGAGGCTTTACAAATGCCGGTTTATTTATCCTGATCATACTTATGTTTATTGGTGCGTCACCAGGCTCAACCGGTGGTGGTATCAAGACAACGACGGCATTTACGCTATTCCGAAGTGCATTTGGTGTATCAGCAAATAGACCATGTGGTGCATTTAAGAGAAAACTGCCAGGAGAAGTTGTTATGAAGGCCTTTTTACTTGCATTTTTAGCGATGATTTTGGTTTGCTTTTCTACTTTGCTGTTATGTGTTTTCGAACCGGAATATACTTTTATGCAGTTGCTTTTTGAGGTGGTATCAGGGTTTGGCACAGTTGGCTTATCGACAGGTATTACACCGGATCTTAACCCGATCAGTGAATTTATTATCATAATAACGATGTTTATCGGCAGAGTAGGTCCATTAACGATTGCCTCTCTCTGGTCAGTTAGACCGATGACCAACGTAAGCTATTCGGAAGAAGCAATTACAATTGGATAAAATAATAGGAGAATGCCCAAGGAGGATATAATGGCACATCATAAATCAATTATTGAATTTGGAATTATCGGCTTAGGCCGTTTTGGATACGCACTTACGAAGACACTTGCAGCGGCGGGAAAAGAAATCGTTGCAATAGATACAATCGAAAGCAGAGTAAAGCAGGTGCGTAGCTTTACAGAAAGTGCTTTTGTTGTGGGTACTCTGGATAAAGAGACTCTGGAAGATGCCGGCATACAGAACTGTGAGACAGTTATTGTGTGTATCGGTGACAGCATAGATGTTAGTGTTTTAACTACATTGAACGTGATCGGAATGGAAGTGCCCAGAGTAATTTCCAGGGCTATGAGCTATGAGCAAGGTTTAATATTAGAGAAAATCGGTGCCGAAGTTATCTATCCTGAGAATGATATGGCAGTTCGCCTTGCAAATAAGTTGATTAACTCCAGTATTATGGAGACAATAGAGTTAAGAGGCGATATCGCAATTACAGAACTTAGATTAACTGTGAATGTAGAGAATCAGACAGTTCAGCAGTTAAATTTACGACAGAAATTTAATTTGAATATTATAGCGTTAGAGCATAACGGGGAAACAACAACAGAAATCGCTCCAGACTGTTTATTATACCAAGGTGATAATATCGTGGTAATCGGTCAAAGAAATAACATAAAGAAATTAGAAAGCTTTTTATCGAAATAAAAACAGATATACGGAGGAATATAAAAAAATGCCAGAAGCTGACACAGCCAATATATTAGGACAGATTATTATTCTTATAATACTTACTGCCATCAATGCCTTTTTCTCTTGTGCGGAAATGGCGATGGTATCATCAAATAAAAGTAAAATAAGGAGATTAGCAGAAGAAGGAAAGAAGAGCGCTCGGCTTGTACAGAAGTTTAATGAGGAACCGACGAAGTTCTTATCCACCATTCAGGTGGCGATCACTCTTGCAGGGTTCTTCTCCAGTGCGTCCGCAGCACAAGGCTTATCCCATCCACTTGGAGCCTGGATCAGCAGTAGGAATATTCCTTATGGAGGTCAGATAGCTTTAATTACCGTTACGTTGATTTTATCCTATTTTACCCTTGTATTCGGCGAACTTGTTCCGAAGAAGATTGCTTTACAAAAACCGGAAGCAATTAGTATGTTCTGCGTTACGCCGATTAAGTCAGTATCAAGGATTGCCGCCCCCTTCATTAAATTATTAACCTTTTCTACGAATATGGTTACCTTACCCTTCGGCATTAAAGAAGGCAACACAGAAGAGATATTATCAAGAGAAGAGCTGATTTCGTTAGTCAATGAAGGCCAGGCACATGGTGTTTTAAATAAAAAAGAAAAAGAAATGATTAATTCAATTATGGAGTTTGATGAGAAGGTTGCAAAAGAAATCATGACTCCAAGAATTAATGTTTTTGCGATAGATATTGCAGCACCAAAGGAAGAATATCTGGAGGATCTGATGAAGACCAAGTATACCAGGATACCGGTATATGAGGAAGATGTCGATAATATCATCGGTATGTTATATATTAAAGATTTTCTGAAGGATGCGGTAAAACGCGGGTATAAGAATGTAGATGTGAGAAGCATCATAAAAAAACCCTATCTCGTTCCGGAAAGTAAGATCATCAAGGATTTATTTCGCGAACTTCAACTCTCAAAGAAGCAGATTGCAGTGTTGATCGATGAGTATGGTGGCTTTGCCGGTATCGTTACAATGGAAGATCTGGTAGAAGAGGTAATGGGTGATATCGAAGATGAATATGATACAATTTATAGTAAAATCAAAAAGATAGATGAGTCTACCTATCTGGTAGATGGTATGGCGACCCTGGATGAATTAAATCTTAAATTAGATTTACAGTTATATTCAGAAAATTACGACACCTTATCCGGCTATCT
>JAGFXQ010000157.1 GCA_017861355.1 Bacillota bacterium | reverse complement strand
AGGTTTTCTATCACTTTGACATCATTATATAATGAATTTCGCAAAACTGCAATAATAAAAACATTTTTATTTCACTTATTTTAGTTTTTTTTATGCATTTTACACATTTTATTATGATTTAAATGCCCAAAACCGTGAATATTTATTGTATCCGCATTAAATAATAGTCATTTCATTCCTTGATATGAATTTATTTCTAAACAAATACTATATTTTATATTGAAAACGTTTTTAACCTTGCACTTTGATGTAATTTTAAACAATTGAAACGCTATATAATTCAAATGTTCTGTGATTATTTATAAATTAACATATCAACAAAATACTTTCTCCCTATCTTCCGGTAAATGATCAAGTAGTATTTCCGCTAATCCCGTATCTTTAACACTATCGGAGAAGATTATATCGAATATCATTTATCATCACCTTATTTTAGAAGAGAAATTGTTCATTAAATCCGTTTATAAATCGTATCGTTTTTATTTTGCGCAAAAAAGGATAGGATTTACAGGCAAAAGTCTAATGTCCGACTTTGCTCTATACAATCCTATCCTTAAATCATTTTTATTTTTTTAGTAATAAGTCAATAAGCGGAGGGTCTATTCACCGATTAATTTATCTTTCATATAAATATGCCCTACCAACCAGTCATTCAAGAAGTTCAAAAGTTCCAGCAAAGATTCCTTCTGATTCTCATCAATATTACTTGTATCAAAGCTGTCCATTTTCTCAATAAAATCAGCATGATCAACCTTCTGAGATAAGAGTCTCTTGTATCCGATGCTAACCATATACTCTTCCTCATGCTGAAAATGATACTTGGTATAATCCTTTAACTCCTGTACAACACTTAAGATATAGTCATACTTGTCCGGAATAAATTCATTTGTCAGTAATTCATACGCTTCATTACAGATTGAGAAAAGTTTGGCATGCTCTTTATCAACAAATTCAATACCGGTATAATAATCTTCTTTCATTTCATACTTCATAAACACCGTCTCCTTTGTATCATTTGATACTCTTAGTATACAAGAATATTCTGATTTTTTCAATCAATCAATGTAAATGACGGGTAGAAATACGTCGAAAATTTGCAAAAACCATTTTTAAATAGTCTCTTTCTTTACTCAAATTGCGTTTTTATATAGAAGTAGCTCCCTGACGGAACCGGTATGATCCATGTCTCACCTGTTCTATTCCAGCTTTGTCCGCTTAACAGATCTACTGCAGTTGACACCTTATCATCCCGGATCTGATAGTTCTGCTCCATTTCCGAGTTGTTAATTAATATATAAATACACTCTGAGAGAAGGCTGCGCTTCATAGCAAATAAGCTCTTTGTACTGTCAAAGCCTATAGTTCCATGTTTCAAAGCCTCCTCCGATTTACGGAGGTGAATTAATTTCTTATAGTGATCGAATAGCTCGACATCCCATTGCTCCCTGTTCCAGTTAAAGCCTCGTCTGCAACCCGGATCATAATGCCCGGTCATGCCAATCTCCGTTCCATAATATGTGCACGGCATCCCTTGATAAGCGAACAGAAAGGTTGCTGCCGATTTTAGACTCTCCTTATCTCCGTTACAGCTGTATAGAAAGCGCTCTGTATCATGGCTGTCCAAAAGATTAAGCATCACCTCATTTACCTGGTTCGGATAACGCATCAGATAACCGCCTAATTGCTCTGTGAAAGAAAAGGCATCCATCTGCTTTCTTGCAAAGAAGTCCAGGCAAAGCTTCGTTACCGGATAATTCATCACGCTGTCAAACTGATCACCCATCAGCCAAGGCAGAGCATCATGCCAATTCTCACCGATAATAATCGCATCCTTATTGATCTCTTTAAGTACTGTACGGAACTCTCTCCAGAACTTATGATCAATCTCATCCGATACGTCAAGCCGCCAACCATCGATATGAAATTCCTCGGTCCAATAGCGAACACAATCCAGAAGATATTTCTTCATCTCGGGATTCGCTGTATTGAGCTTCGGCATCGAGCTGATATAGCCAAAAGTCTCATAATTAAGCGGATTTCTCACTACTTGATCCTCTTGAAGATGGAACCAGTCATAGTATTTTGAAGCTCTTCCCTTTTCCACCACATCTGCAAAAGGAGGAAATTTATCGCTGCAGTGATTAAATACTGCATCCAAGACAATCCTGATATCGCGTTTATGTGCTTCCTCAACCAATTCACGGAAGGTTTCTTTGTCCCCGAAGTACGGATCAATCTCAAAATAATCAGTAATATCATACTTGTGATTCGAAGGCGAAGCAAAAATCGGAGTAAGATAGATGCCATTAATCCCTAATTCTGTTAAATGATCCAGTTTTGCAATGATTCCTCTGAGATCTCCGCCATGAAAGCTTCTTGATTGCGGTTCAGAGTCCCAATCACTTAAGTTAGGCGGCGAGTTCTTCTCATCCCCATTAAAGAATCGTTCCACGAAGATCTGATAGAACACAGCTTCTCTAGTCCATGCCGGGAGGGTGTGAACATCTACTTCATTCAAATAGGGGAATTGGAAGAAGTAGCAATAGGCCAGCTCATCGTTGAATTTATCCACGATACCTGCTTCCGTATAAAACAGAGTTTCTCCTTCACTTAACAGCTCGAAGTAATAGCCGATTCGAAAGTCCTTGGATCGAAGCTCATACTGATAATACTCAAAGTATTGATCTTCATACACCTTCTTCATCTGATGTCTTTCCTGACTGTTTTTCCAGTTAAATTTATTGCCATTAATTATATAGACCGAAGTCATATCCCCTTTCGCTGTTCGAATCCGGATATGAAGTTCGTCCGTTTTATAAGCGTAGGCATAATTGCTTTTTGGAATATGGCATAATGCTTGTATATTCATATTAATTCTCCATTCTGGCAATCACTCTGCCCTATCTCCCATGAATACTTATAACTTACCATTTTGACCGAACCTTGTCAAGTCATATTGCACAACCAACACAATATAATTAAGATATTCTTTGTACTTATTACACAATTATTTCACTTAACAAATTTTATTTAAGTAAACAGAAAATCTCTGTATCATTGATAATTCATGGCTTTCCATAACTATCGAATGAATATTTAAGTAAGTTAAACAAAAGCGAAATAACGAGCCGACTAATATGTTATAAATCAGATTAATTGTATTGATTATATTGCTAGAACCAGCTGATTTATGCTATCATATTCATAAAGCATGTCTTAGCCGGAAAGGAATGTAAGTACGATGAAGCGCGAAAAAGTGACCATGAAGGATATTGCTAAGGAACTCAATTTATCCCTTGCTACAGTATCCTATGTATTAAATCACTCCGAGAAAGAGAAAATCAGTCATGATACCCGCTTCAAGGTATTGGAAACAGCAAAGAGAATGGGTTATATTCCAAATCAGACCGCAAAGTCCTTGGCGAAGAGTCGAAGTAACCTGATTGGAATTATTGTAAATATCAGCAAGACCTCCTCCTCCCATTGCAAGCAACAAGCCTTGGATCTTGCATGTGAGCTACAACAGCAAATCTATCAAGCCGGCTATGATACTATTCTCTCCGTAACCCACGAATTCGATGATATACAAATCAAATACAAGCATTCTCTGGAGGCTGCCTTCATTATAGATATGGATGAAAAGGTACTCAAAAAAATCACGAAGCATTATTATGTTCCGGTTATCTTCCTGGACTGTGATTTCGAAGAAGCTCTATTCTATAAAATTCTACCTGATTATGATTATGTTATTCAAGCGGCTAAAAAACAGCTGGGAGCAGAGCACCCTTACCTGGTTATGAATCAGATCGTCAATGAACGTCTGACCAACCAGATTACATCTCATTTTCACCCGGAGGATGTATTCATTAATAAAAACGGAGCCAATCTGAAGGTTTTTCTCTCTCACCGGGTATCTCAAAAAGGAATTATTCTAGGAGATTTACTTGGCGTTCAAGTGGAACGCTTAATTGATAACAGCGATATTCTTGTGTTGTCCTCCAGTAACGCTACCGATATATTGCTACCGGATACCAAGAGAATCATTGTAAGCAATCATCAAAAAGCTATGATTGCCGTCGAGATTCTCCGGAAGCTGTTAACCATGGATTATGACGAGACTTCCAATACCCGAATTCTGTTAACGCCGGATACTCCGCAGGAACTCGCCCTGTAGATTTGTACTTGATCCCGATATAATTGATATAGCCAAAAGAACCCTGAAGGGATCAACTTCGATTGAACGAAGTTGATCCCTTCAGGGTTCTTCAATCTATTATGATTTTATTAAATCCTGTTTTAACAATTATTTTTTCTTTAACACAGGCTCTTTAACGAACATCCGCCTTCTTCAACTCAACCCAAAAGATCGTCCCAACACCAAGGCTACTCTGTACTCCAAACGGAACACAATGCATCGTAAGTATATTTTTCACAATCGCTAAGCCAAGACCTGTTCCGTTTCTCCTACTTCGCTCTGATTTCTTCCCTTTATAATATCGCTCAAATACATAGGGCAGTTCCTCTTGCTCAATCCCTTCTCCATCATCGATTACTTCAAGACGAACCATCTTCTCATTCTCTATTGCCTTCAACAAGATATGACCGCCTGAAACTGTGTGGTTTATCGCGTTATTCATCAGATTATAAAGTACCTGCTCCAATCGACTCCGATCACCGCGGACTGTGACCTCCTTTTTCCCTGTAATCTCTAAACCAATAATTCTATCTGTATCAATCAGTTGATAACGCTGCATCACCTGCTCCAGCATCTCGTTCAGGAGGAATTCATTCATCTCCAAGTGAATAGCTCCTGCCTGATACTGAGAAAGGCTCAATATGTCCTCAACGATTCCGGACAGACGCACAGTTTCATCAATAATCACCCCAAGTTGCTTTTCTCTCTTTTGCGGATCCTCTCCTGTCACGTCACGTAAAGTCTCTGCATATCCTCGAATCAGGCTCAGTGGTGTTCTAAGTTCATGAGATACATTAGCAATCAGATCCTTCCGAAGCTGATCGTTCTTCGCAAGCTCCTCTCCCATTCTATTCATACTGACAGCCAGCTCCCCTAATTCATCCTGACTTCGAATATCCACTCGGGAATCAAACTCTCCTCTAGCAAACCTCCGCGCCGCTTGTTGCAGCTTAATAATCGGCCGGGTAAAAGATCTTGATAAAAAGAATGCTATCAGAACTGATATCATCAACAGCAGCAATGTAATCCATAATAACTGCTGTTTGAGAATGGATGCTGTATCTTCAACCGGAGCCAGAGGTACATTCATAATGACTGCTCCCTCCACTACATTATCTTTCATAACCGGCAGACCGATCATCATATATTTGCTGCCAAAACGAGGATGCTCCGCTTCCTCCTTAACAACCTCGCCGTTCAGAGCCTTCTGATAGACCTCACCTAAGGCATTTCGCATCATTCCATGCCCCGCCATATTGTTGCTATTATCTACCTGATACACCGTGTTACCAGCGCGATCAATGACCTCAATGGAAAGCTGTTGTTGATAAGCCAGATTTTCCAGCTTATCCCGAATACCGGAGTTACCGGATGCTTCTGCGAAGTCTGTCAAGCCGGTCAATTCCTGAACAATATTATTACCTTCCTTCATTAATTCAGCGATCTTTAAGCTTGTATAGAACTGGTTTAGGAATACAATCTGAAATAGCCAGAGTATCACTAATACACTGACCACAAGAAGTATCATGCCCGACCATAATTTCATTCCAATGCGTTTCATAGTTTTTCCTCCGCAATTCCCGGTTCAAATTTGTACCCGATACCCCAAGCGGTAATAATCCATTTACGATATTCCTTCAGGCTCTCCCGAAGCATCTTGATATGGGTATCCACAGTACGGTCATCACCTACAAAATCATATCCCCAGACGAGATTGAGCAACTGTTCCCGTGAGAATACCTTATTCGGATTTTTCACCAAAAAATTCAGTAGATCATATTCCTTCGGTGTAAGGCTAATTTGACTTTGATGCAGATAGACATTATGAGAATCGAAATCTATCTCCAATCCGTCCATTTTCATTCTGTTCAAAACCGGTGCCACGGCTTTTTTTGCATCACTACGTGCAAAAATCGCCTTCATTCTCGCCAGCAATTCCCTCGGGCTAAAGGGTTTTACCAAATAGTCATCGATACCCAGCTCAAATCCGAATAACTTATCATATTCCTCACCTCTGGCAGATAACATTATAACAGGCATGTCCGACATCTTGCGTATCTCCCGACATACTGTCCACCCATCCAACTTTGGAAGCATAATATCCAATATTACCATTGCGAATTCCTGTGATTTTATACTATTTAAAGCCTCCACTCCGTCAGCTGCTTCCACAATCTCGTAATCTTCCTTAACTACGTATTCTTTGATTATGTCTCGTATCCCCTGTTCATCATCTACCACTAATATTCTTCTCTTTTCCATCCATTTCCTGCCTTTCTTGACAGTTCCTAACAATAGCGGCTACCGATATCATAATATTATTATAGTATTACTGAGACAAACGTCAATGATATAATACCATCGAAAATTATAGCGAAATATATTATATCCCGAATTATTCCGATATATTTTGTCGCATTTTATCGCTTTAGGCATAGTATATAGTAAGATTCGAATAGATGAATGCGAATCTAAAAAGTAATTAAGGAGGAATGAATATGCCGTTAGATGAACTGTATCGTTATATCGGTCAGACAGTAACTATTTTTACCACCAGTGGTGGAGCATCCGGATGTGGTTTTACAGGTGTTCTCTTATTTGTAGGTCCATCCTTTGTAACCTTAGTCAATCGTATTGGCACACCGCCTGCTAATCCTCTTGGGGAGTCCACAGTATGTGACAGAAGAGATCTCCGTAATTCCGCGGAATACATGTATACCGTAGGCTCTGTCTGCGATATCCCGGTAGAAAAAATTGCAAGCTTCTGCCATAACGCAATCTAACTTCAAAAGAAGTAGTAATATAGCATAGAATATTTTATTAGGAGGAATGAATATGTCATGTAATGGTTTTAATTGTGGGTTTAACTGTTCACGCGGATCTCATGGCCACAGTTTACTGGAGCACATGCGTAGATATGTCGGCGAAACAGTGACTATATTTACGACAAGCGGAGGAGCATCCGGTTGTGGTTTTACCGGAGTTATCTTATCTGTAAATCCTTGTTTTGTACGACTGGTTACAGAGCAAGGTCTTCCGCCGACAAATCCCCTTGCTGAAAATGTATGTGGCGAGATGGATAACGGACCCGAACGTGGTCAGGGCGGATTCTGTAAGGGACGCGATCGCATGCCGTATCGTACCGTCGGTTCCGTATGTGATATCCCGGTCGATCGAATCGTAGCTTTTTGTCATAATGCAGTATAACGATAGAAAGTGCGCTTCGCTAACTTTCTATTGTCATAAACAAGATGAAACGACAAATTGTTTCACTTGTCATGAATAAAAGGGGGTGTGATTACACCCCCTTCTCCAATGTTCCAACTATCACAGCTTTCTTCAATCGATCCGTAATCCCCTGATGACAACTCATAAATGGTCCGCTCAAATCTCTTCCTGCCACCATTCCAAAATGGTTTCCGCCTGTCCATCGTGCCAAAGCACTAACATCATAGACCGTACCATTCACTGCTACATAAGCCGGCTGCCCATCTTTCCCGTTGAACTGTGCCAGCTCCTCTATTGTAAA
>JAGFXQ010000421.1 GCA_017861355.1 Bacillota bacterium | reverse complement strand
ACTTGCCCATGAGATGCCGTACTATCCGGCGAAAGCAGGAGAGATGGCAGAAAGCTGTATCAATATAGCAATCGAGAACTTTAAGAAACGTCACGGTACGATCAAACCAATGGTTCCTAAGCATAAGACAAAAGCAATCGCCGGCTTCTCGACGGAGGCAGTATTGAAAGCGGTTGGGAACGATCTGGGTGCTCTGGTGGATGTCATCGCCAAAGGGCAGATTAAAGGTGTGGTGGCTCTGGCCAACTGTTCCACGCTGCGAAACGGACCTCAGGATTGGAATACGGTTAACCTTACAAAGCAATTGATTAAGAGAGACATTCTGGTCGTTGCGGGGGGGTGCGGTAATCATGGTCTTGAAGTAGCAGGGATGTGCAGCTTAGAAGCTGCAGAGGAAGCCGGAGAAGGCTTGAAAGGAATCTGCAAGGCCTTGAAGATTCCGCCGGTCCTAAGCTTTGGAACCTGTACCGATACTGGCCGTATCTCTATGTTGGTCACTGCACTGGCCGATCATCTTGGTGTTGACACGTCCGACCTTCCGATTGCGGTGACTGCACCGGAATGGATGGAACAGAAGGCAACCATTGACGGACTGTTTGCCGTTGCTTATGGTGCTTATACCCACCTGTCACCCACGCCATTCATCACCGGGGCGCCAAGGTTGGTAGCTCTTCTGACAGAAGGAGTCGAGGAATTGACCGGTGGTAAGGTTGCCTTAGGAGATGATCCAATTCAGGTAGCCGAGGATATTGAAGCTCATATTCTGAAGAAGCGGAAGAAACTTGGACTGGCATAAGATAATGTGATAATTTAATGATATATGTTTGTAATTCAATATATTCCTGATGGAAAGCTTGCTGAGTGAATAAGTGAGCTTTCCTTTTTTGTTAATTGTCTCAAACTAAGATGTTGGATAAAGTGTCGAAAGATACTGCGCACTCTTCCTAATACAATACGCAATCTATTGTATCAGGAAGCACCGAAGGTGTTTAGACACTTTAACTATGTTTTAAATATTAAGGTTTCCTTAAGTCACTTGCACATACAAGCTATAAAATGTTAAAATATGGTGGATGCATATTTCTATGTGCAATTGAAGGAAATCGAACCAGCAATAAAAATAGGCTAGGGTAAGACAACAGATACTGAGGTGTGATATGACGAAGAAGATAAGTTTATTAAGGGTTTGTTTAATATTAATCGTAATAATAACAGGAATATGTGTAGGGTTTTCTTATTATACCAGGCTCAAGGAACCGGTGTTTTTGAAATATTGTGTTGCCACAAGTGCGGTACCTTCAATTACCACAGGGTATCAGCAACCGGTATTGGAGCTGCAATACCTGACGAATAATACGGATCAGAGAGAAGTGATTGGCCTATCCTTTGCGGAGGCGCCGGATTATAGCTTTATTGCGACGGAGAATGCACAGTACTATGGTGGCAGTTTTACATTTTTCTCGAATAATTCTACTCCTCAGCTTGGGGAGGCTATCGGTCCTTATCGACTTAGAAAAGTATTTCTGTATATGAATAATTATTTTCTCGAGGATTGGAAGGGCGAGGTTGAGTTGAACAATGCTCTGGTAAACTTCAATGATGGCAGTTCATGTAAGGTTAATCTGGGTCGGATATTGATCTATAGCGATGGTGCAACCGATAATGCTTTATTAATGATGAACAGTACTTCCTCCAATCAGGGGATCGCAGAGACGACCTTTCGCGCGCAACAGGATCTTAATAATTTGAAAATGGAGTCTCCGCTCATCGAAGAGGCCAGTCGTAAGTTAGAGCTGACCTTAAATACGCATTTTTATAATGAGATTGAGTCACTTCACTTGAAGCGCGGTGACAGCCTGACGGTTACAAGCTGTGATAAAAGTGATCCGGGGATGATAGATAAGAACGACGTCTATGATGTTATTGATGTCCGCCCGCTGCTCACCTACGACAAGGAGAATGGCACCCGTGGCTCGATCCGAATCTATGATATGATGAGAAGAAAATATTTTTATGGCTATATGGATGTACTGAAATGTCTCATAAGAAGGGGTGTGTTCTGATATGTTTGAGGGTTTTCGTATCATGTTCTGGGGAATCTTTTTTGTGACCTTTCATATTAATCTGGGACCGATTGCAATTCTTCCGATATTCGTGGGATACATGATGGTATCGAGGGGAATTGAGCACCTTCAGGCGGAATATGATTCGGTGCATTTTCAGAAAGCACGGATTAACTCCATGCTGCTTACAATCCTCGGTGTCTTTAGCTTTCTCCTACTCTGGTTACAGCCGAAGCCGTCCATCCTGATGAACTACTATCCGCTGTTGTTCTCGGTTCTGGAGCTTTCTCTGGTTTATCGCATTCTGGAAGGTACCATTGAGAATCTCAAGGAACATGGGGAACAGGAACAAGCAGATGGATATCGCAGTGAACAGCGGACCTACACGATATTTATGACAATCTATATCATAGGGATGTGCATCGCCATCACCTTTGCGGAAGCTACTTTATCCTTCGCCATGATAATCATCGGACTTTTCTTAAGACTCTGGCTTATGGCTATGCTGGGGAGATTAAAACGTTCTTCTCCGGAGAAAGTAGATAGCATATCAAATGAAGGACCATCAGAGGATAATCACCCGGAAGAGCAATACGCAGAAGACGATAAGACAGACGATGATTACACAGGAAATAACAACCTGGAAAGCCTTAATTTAGAAGTTAACAACAAAGGAGACAGAGGTAAAAACAGCAAAAGAGATGACATCAGTACAGTGATCGATATGGAGATAGATCACAGAGGACTGCCGTATGAATAATCGTGGAATGTTATCCAGGGAGGAAGCATTATGAAGAGACGAAGGATAAGAAAAGAGTTTATCACGGCTCTATTTACGATTCTTGCACTACTTATTCTGCCCGCTTCGACTGCTCGTGCTGATATGGGGCCGAAACCTGAGATACTGGTAAAAGTGGTGAATCCACCACAGGACGAATATTATCTCGATTTGCTGACGCAGGATAGTAACAGCTATAAGCAACTGGATCCTGTTAGCTATGATCCGGTGAAAATAAAACTTCTGGAAAGCTACTCAGTAGACGGCTGGAAGCCCGGACTGGTCATGGGTACTCCGGCTCCGATGTGGGGAGACTTAATCGGAGAGAAGACAAAAGACGAGATGTGGCATCGTTTTGGTTATATGGGAGTTCCGGATGAATTTAAGTTGATTATTATCACCCCGGAGAATAAAATAGTAGTATCTGAATTAATCAATCGGAAAGCGTTGAAAACAATCGTGACCTATGATTATCAGGCAAATTCGGTGAGTATCGAGATACCGACCATCGCATACATAAAGCAGTTTATGGGGACCTTGATTGCTACCCTGTTGGTCGAAGGAATCTTCATGCTGGTATTTGAGTTTTCCTTGAGAAAGAACTGGATTTCTTTCTTGCTCATTAATCTGTTTACCCAGGCAGCACTTACCATAACGGTCGGGGTACTATTCATAAAGGAAGGAATATTTACCGCATCCATTGTATTTTTCCCAGTGGAGATTATCATAATAATTATTGAAAGTATCCTTTTTGCTGTCTTTCTCAAGGAGCATAGTAAGAAGAGAAGAGTCGGATATGCGATTACTGCAAATGTATTGAGTGCCGTGATTGGATTAGTAATCATGCTATT
>JAGFXQ010000420.1 GCA_017861355.1 Bacillota bacterium | reverse complement strand
ATAACTATAATTATATTGGAATGCTTCATTGAACCCCTTCTGCATCACACTATCCAGTGAGTTCTTCGCAGCAAAACCCATTAACAGCAACATGGTAGCCATCATGACTCCGAGCAGCAGGAAGGAGCTTCTTGCCATACTTCTGAGTTGCTCTCTGATCTTGAATTTGGTGGCAAATCGCAATCGGTCCAGTTTGATGTGTCGTTCCAGGATCCCTACCTTATTATTGTCGGCCCCTCCTCGGATCAGTTGCAGCGGAGTCAGCCCAAGTGCTTTCCATAACACAAGTACTCCGGACATGGTCAGAAATACAATTGGTAACAATATACTGATAATCATGTACCTTACCTGATAATCAACCGTATCCACCGGCATATTAAAGTAAGTCACCATAAAATTCAGCATCGGACGTAATGTTATGCCCCCTAATATTGTTCCTAATACCCCTCCGATTACGGCAATTATTATAGGGTATCTGAGGTAATGGTTTTGAATCTCTCTCTTTCTGTATCCCAATGCATACAGTGTACCAATGATTGCTGATTCTCTCTTTACCGTTCGCCACATTACGATACCTGCCAAGATACAGGTTAACAGAAGAATAGCGATCGGAAGTGCTGTACTCACTTTCGATATTCCGCTTTGCTTTGCAGTAACAAATGAGATTCTGGGATTCATACTTGCATTCATCCAGCTTAGGATATTGTTCCCATCCTTCACGATTGCTTCTTTGAGCCGCATTGTCAGCTCCTCTATGGACTGTTTGTCACTTGCAACTGATCCTGATAGGAACTTCACCTGGTAAAACAAATGTCCGCTGTTTATCGCTTGGAGATCTGCTTTTGTAATCACCGCTACTCCAAAGTGGGAAGGATCTGTCATTAAATCACTTTCATTCTTCACCGGATAGATATAGCTTGGAATTGACATAAAGCCGGATATCTCCAGTTCTTTATCGTAAAGCTTAACCTTATCACCAAGCTTCATCCCATTTGCCTTAGCAAAGCTTGGATCGATTAGCATCTTACCGGAGCTTAAATGTTCTCCGTTAATTAATGCCGGAATATTCACTTTGGTATTCTCCGAGAATATCCGCAGTGTGATATCTTCCGAATAGGGATAATCAAAGGTTCTGCCTTCCTCAAGTAGAAGCTTCTGGTTCGTTTCGATCGCATTGATATCAAGTTCGTGGTCTGTCGTAAAATTCGCATCCTCTTGAACATAATTCTCTCCAAAGGTAGTTATAATGTGATCTAAATTGAAGGAAAGAAGACTGAACATCGTAAAAGCGAGACAACTAAGTATAATGAGGGCCACAGAACCAAAATACTGTGATTTACTTTCCATCATGGTTCGTCTGATTTTTCTATGAATTACCATTACCACTCAATCCTTTCTGCCGGCATAATCGAAGTATTTCTGATACTTTCGACAATCTCTCCGCTTCGTACCCGATAGACCCGATGAGCCATAGCACTGATCGCACTGTTATGGGTAATCATCAGGATGGTTGTCTTGTACTCCTGGTTAATCTTCTGAAGCAGTTTAAGTATATCTCTGGATGTCGTGAAATCCAGTGCTCCGGTTGGCTCATCGCACAGGAGCAGCTTCGGATTCTTCACCACAGCTCTGGCGATCGATACTCTCTGTTGTTCTCCTCCGCTGAGTTCCTTGGGAAAACGATGCTTTTTATCCAGCATACCGACTGCTTGCAGTACCTCATCCACCGGAATCGGTGATTTGCTGATGTTCGAAACCACCTCTACATTCTCACCCACGGTCAGATTTGGAATCAGATTATAGAACTGAAAGATAAAGCCAACCATTTCTCTACGATAATCCGTAAGTTTATTATCGTTTAATTTAGTAACTTGGATAGTATCCACGATAACATCCCCGCTGTCGCTACGGTCAATACCTCCAATGATATTGAGTAATGTCGTTTTACCGGAACCGGAGGGTCCGAGAATCACTCCGATCTCCCCTTGATCAAGTTCCATTCCTACATTTTTCAGAACCTGAGTTGTCACCTCACCGCTTGTATAGCTTTTTGTAAGATTATTAACTTTAATAAACATCTATCTTCCTCCCATTCCATTCTTTAGCAGTTCTATCAAGTCCCTGATATCCTTCTCATAGATGTCATAATCCGCATCCAGGATATCCTCGCCTTGGTCCCTAGCCTTGTTCATCATATATTCTTTTAATTTAAAGGTCGCTCCGAGGGTAAAGAGAAATATCAAATTGGTATCAATATCTTTTCTAACCGATCCATTTCGCTGACCCACTTCGATCAGCTTTATCATGTAGTCCTGGGAGTACTTAATCATGTATTCCATGGATTCATCCGTAAGATTATGATACTTTCCTAAGAACACATTCTGGATAAAGATACCCAAATCTCGCTCCGCTCTGATCTGCTTCAAAGAACTCTTTGAATTTTCAATCAAAAATTCGAAGATATCCTTCTCTTCATTCTTGATACTCATGTCAGGGGCGTACTTGTTCATCATTACTTCCAGAGTCCACCGGACAGCATACAGAAATAATTCTCTCTTATTCTCGAAATACTGATACATGCTTCCCTTTGCTACTCCTGCGCTTTTTGCAATGTCTCCGATATTTCCTTGATCAAATCCGTTCTTTGTAAATTCCTTTATCGCTGATCTCATCACCTTTTCCTGCTTATCGGGTGAAAGGTTCATAAATGTTTCTTTCGGCAAAATCGCTACCTCCTT
>JAGFXQ010000156.1 GCA_017861355.1 Bacillota bacterium | reverse complement strand
ATGTATTCTATTTTTATGATTTCCTGTTTGTCTAACTTTAAAAATTCTTAAGGTATTGTTTCTGTTAAGTTATTTTACCATACACGGAAGCTGTTATCAATTTAAATATATTTAACCTTACTTCTATTCAACCTTTATACGGAAGGTTAACTCGATCGTGTCCTCTCTTTGTTCCGTCAGATGCTCATATCTCATAACAAGCTTCTCTCTTCCTGTTTCCTCCCCGTGAAAATAAAAATTCTGCCTTGCATAACTCACCCCGACCTTCCCTTGATCATTCTTAGTCATCGGGTTCTCCGTCTGAGTCAGCTGATCGAAAGAAATAATACGCTTTCTCTCGTTCCTTATATTCCAAGAATATGCTACTGTACTGTTTGCCGGTAGTGAGATAATATAATTAGAATCGGCTGGAACAGTAATGTCTATGTTTCTCTTATCTTCAATTAAATATTGTTTCATTTCACCCATGTTTCCACTATAAACGAAAACAGCAGCATATCGTTCCTCTGCTTGGGCAGAGTTATTATATTTTTGCTTCAGTAAAATAGTGTCCCATTCTTCGTAATCTTCCTTAGTGATTTCAAAGCTTGATTCGGGTTTGCTGTCTTGATGCAATGGCATTACATTCATGAATATAGCAATGATTATGAGAATTACACTGATTATTAATAGAATGATTTTCTTTGCTTCCATAGAATACCCTCACACGTTAGATTTTCCGTTTATTTTTTTACCGGATTAACATTTTCCCCTATTATACACCATATTTTCCCATACAACAACGAATATGTAATACAACGAATCCCAACGCGATCTTTACTTGCAATATTGAGGGTTTTTATGCATGACAGCAGAAAGAAGTGATCGCGTTCTTCCTTTTGTCATACATAAAAATAGGGTGCTGCTATACTTTTGCAGCACCCTTGTCATGTCTGTAGTCTCCGTGATCTTCGTAAGTCAAATCAAGTCTTACTCGCTATATTCTACTAAGCCATCTTATCATAGATGTTCTTCAGTGTCGGGTAGAGCTCCTTGAATACCTGGTACTTCTTATCGTAAAGCTCGACTTCCTTCTCATCCTGATCGGTAGTTTCGATTACTTTAATCAGCTTACCGGTAGCTTCTACAACGTCACTGTATTTGCCACAACCAACGGCTGCAAGTATCGCAGCTCCAAGAGCCGGACCTTCTGCAGAGTTAATCTTATCAACCTTAACATTGAGAACATCTGCGATTATCTTGCACCACAGAGGACTCTTCGCTCCACCACCATTGATACGGATACGCTTAATGTCAACACCGAGAGACTTCACGATCTCAAAGGAATCACGAAGTGCAAAAGCAACACCCTCAAGCACTGCCTGAGTCATATCTGCACGAGTGGTATCCATCGTCATTCCGATAAAAGTACCTCTTGCATTCGGGTTATTGTGAGGTGTTCTCTCACCCATCAGGTAAGGCAGGAAGTACACATTATTCTCACCGAGCTTGGTGATTGCCTTCTGTTCATTCGCATATTCTTTGGTTCCGATAATCTCATCCATCCACCACTTGTTGGAAGCAGCTGCGGATAACATAACACCCATGAAATGATATCTTCCGTCTGCATGTGCAAAAGCATGAAGTGAGTTGTTCTCATCTACTGCAAATTCCTTCGAAGAGATGAATACTACACCGGAGGTTCCTAAGGAAACACTACACATTCCTTCACCAACGGTGCCTGTTCCAACCGCTGCGACCGCTTGATCGCCACCGCCTGCAATTACTTTAACCTTAGTGCTTAAGCCAAGCTCGTTGGCAGCTTTCTCAGTCATGGTTCCAACTACCTGATAGGATTCATGGATCTTAGCCATCTGCTCTTCCTTTAAACCACAAAGCTCCAGCATTTCCTTCGACCAACGCTTATTCTTTACATCAAAGAGCAGCATACCGGAAGCATCGGATACATCGGTACAGTGAACGCCTGACAGCATATAAGCGATATAATCCTTCGGCAGCATAACCTTCTTAATCTTAGCGAAGTTCTCCGGCTCATGCTTTCTAACCCATAATAGCTTTGGTGCAGTAAATCCGGTGAGTGCCATATTCGCTGTGTAGCTTGAGATCTTCTCTCTTCCGATTTCATTATTCAGATAGTCACATTCTGCCTGGGTACGTCCATCATTCCATAGAATTGCAGGACGAATTACCTTATCGTTCTCATCTAGAATTACCATTCCATGCATCTGTCCGCTAAAGCTGATACCATCGACTTGTGATTTGTCACAGTCCTTGGTAAGTTCCTTCATTCCATCTACCAGAGCGGTATACCAGTCCTCCGGGTTCTGCTCGGACCAGCCGGGCTTCGGGAAATAGAGGGGATATTCTCTTGTTACGATACTTTTAATGTCTCCTGCTTCGTCCATCAGAAGAAGCTTTACGGAGGAGGTTCCTAAATCTACACCAACGTATAACATAGCATAATCTCCTTTTATATAAAGTCTTATTTCAATTGATTTGATGAATAAACTAATGTCCAAACTAACTATATCAACTTGTATCTTCTATGTCAAGAGACATTACAGGGAACTCTAATTTTTTATAACCCTTTTTCAGAGTATGGGCAAATTGTCACAGTTTATAATTGAGGCAATCTATTTTCTACAGAACTTGTTTACTAACGAAACAAAAGCGAATAATTTCTCTTTCCAAAAAAAACAATTTATGTTAACATAAAAGCAATTAAATTTATTACGAAGGGTGACTGTGATGGTAACAGGCAGTAAAGAACTCATACGAGATATCAACATGAATCTTGTTTTAGAGACGATTATAAATAATACAGCAATTTCAAGAGCTGCAATCGCCAAGCATCTTGGACTTACGAAGGCAACCATATCCGCGATCGTTCAGGAATTGATTAATAAGAAGCTCGTCATCGAAATCGGTAGTGATGATACGAATTTAGGAAGAAAACCGATATTATTAAGCCTACATAAGAAAGCAGGCTTTGTAATCTGTATCGATATTGGCGTTGATACCATCTCTGCATTGGTATCTGATCTGATCGGTGAAGACTGTAGCTTAAAGCAGATTAAGACACCGAAGAACACAAGTAATATTGTAAGTGTATTAATTGATTTGATAGAGTCCATGAAGCTTCCGAAGGATACCCCTTATGATTTGGTAGGAATCACACTTGGCATTCATGGCGTTATTGCCAATAACCAGGTTTCTTTCGCTCCTTATTATAATTTATCCGGAATTAATATTGCTGAGGGACTGGAGAGTCATTTTAATGCTCCTGTCTATCTGGAGAATGAAGCAAATCTATCGGTTATTGGTGAGAAGACCTTCCAGTACGATTATGCAAACATTGCAAATATAAGCGTACATTCCGGTATCGGTCTTGGAATTATCGTTAATCATCAACTCTATACCGGTTATAACGGAAGAGCCGGCGAATTCGGCCACACGATTATCGAGATTGACGGAAGACAATGTCCTTGCGGTAATCAGGGCTGTTTCGAGCAATATGCTTCAGAACGTAATCTGCTCCGTGAATATTCCAAGATGAAGAACACCGAGGAACAGAACTTTGAGCAATTCCGGGCAGCCTACGAAGCAGGCGATCCTGATGCGAACAAGATCATGGACGATTTTGTGAAGTATATGTCCATTGGCGTTAATAATATTCTGAATGCTTATAACCCGGACATCGTGATCATCAATAGCTCCTTCACGATCTTCTTCCCTCATATTACAGAGAAGATTGAAGCAGCATTGACCAGTCGTATGAACAGCTACATCCGTATAGTACCCAGCGTACTTCAGGATACCTCGATCCTTCTCGGCGGCATCTGCGTAGCCATCAAAGGCTTCCTTGGTGTGGATAATCTAAAGCTGAACCATATCGATCTCAGGGGATAGCCTGCACACTTTAATAAGTATTTATTCTGATACGATAAGTTGTAACTCTTACATGAATATAGCAAAGCTGCTATCATCCCATACTCTTAAAGAGTAAAACGATGATAGCAGCTTTTTTTGTGATATCCTATATATAACCTAATTACTATGTAGAATGCAAAGACCAAGTGTCACATATTTACAAATGAAACCGGTCTGTATTGCTTACTTAATCCTCTTTCTTTTCATATAACGTGGGCATAAAAGCCAGAGAAATGCCTAAGACTGCTCCGCTGATCACCTCATTATAATTTATTCCAAAGGTTTCAAACAGGATTTGAGCCAATATATTAAATAGAACAACGAATATAAGCCATATAATAACCTTGTTTTGTGGCTTCAAGTCATGCTTCAAGAATGACCAAATTCTTTTGCCCCATCCCAATCTCATCGATATCGATGCAAACAAAGCATAGGTTATACACATAGTAACCAAACGAGGTAATAATCCTTTCATCACGCTTCCCCCTTATATCTTTTTCCTTCTCATATATTATTACAGTTTCTCTAAATACTCAATTAATTCATTCCAATCATTGATTGTTAGGCACTCATGCTCAGGCGTCTGCTTGTTATGATCCTGAATAGCGCCTCGGTACCAGATCGGGAAGATTCCCATTTTCGAGGATCCCTCCACATCATAGAAGGCATTATCCCCACAATACCATACTTCCTTCGGACTAAGTTTTGCCTTTCTTAAGGCCAATTCGAAGATCCGATTGTGCGGCTTACGAAATACATATTCACTGGTTGCTAAGATAAACTCGAACTCATTGTCCGGAAGCATTGTATTTATTCTCTCCTCCAAAGCCTTGCCACTAAAGGAGATATTACTGATCACTGCCGTTCGGATATTCTGTTCTTTAAGATAAGCCAGCAGCTTCTCAACATCCTTCGTTAGCGTCTTCTCAGCGGCATTATCCCAGAACACTTTCTCCCGTTCCTGTGGGGTCAATGCTATATCGATATCATAATATTCATAAAGAAAGCTCTGGAAAATATGATTATGTACCTCAATGTGGGTAGCCTTACGTACATCCGGGTCATACCTGCCAATATCCCTATTCAAGGTTTTTGCAAACTCCTGCAGTTCTTTTGCAGATATTTGATATGGATTCTTGGTTGCATATTTCAGTACTGCTCTGGTTCCTGCCTCCCCATTGAATACACCCTCACTGATCAAGGTTTGTCCATAATCAAACATTATCATCTTCGGTTTCGTCATAGGTTTACCTCTCATGTCGTTGATTTAAATTCAATAATTTAATATCTCCATTATAACCTATATTTCAGAATCATCTATCCAAACATTACAATGATTGAGTAGAAATTATGGAAGGTCGTAAACGATAAAAGGATGCTGTAATTCATTATCTCAAGTAGAAAGGTTCCCATCCTAATCTTCCCTTGATACTTGATTTAACATATACAACATCCTATAGACTACTTTACCTATTCATTTCGACTTTCATTTCGTCTTTCAATTCCTCTTTCATTTCGTTCTTACGTTTTGTAATTATTCCACCAATTCGACCGGACTCCTTGGCGGTCAGAGACTTCCATCCGGTAGCCATGACCTTATCCAAGTAACCAAGTTCTTCTGCTATTTCATATTTCATCTTTTCTTCCGGTTTAATATGATCCAAATCAATCTGTTCTTGTTTCTTACTCATTGTATACACCCTTTCCGGTTAATGATGATATTATCATTGTCTAGAGTGTAACCAACTTCTATTCTTCTATTCGAATTTCTCGACCAAGCGGAAGGGAATATATAATCATCTCTTTCACTGGTCTGCTCAGCATCTGTTCCAATGCCCTCTTATAATATTGAAGCTGGACTTTATAACGATGAATTAATTGCTTCTCATCCTGAACAAGATCCGACTTATAATCCAGAAGCACAAATTCACCATTCTCCTCAAAGAACACGTCAATGATACCCTGAATGAGTATGAGTTCCTTGCTCTCTGTATCGGTCAGCACTTCAGATGCACTGATACCCATAACAAACTGCTTTTCTTTATAGACCTTATTCGCTTTCTGGGCGTTACGCATTCGTTCCGCAATGCCACTTGATATAAAGTTAAAAATATAATCCTGTTTTAACTTTACAATATCTAAAGGATTAAGTTTATTAAGTCGTATCAGATTCTCCAACTCCAGTGATAATTCCTCTCTGGTACGTACTCTTGTGAGGTCAATTAATTCTAATACCTTATGATATAAGGTACCTCGGTCTGTTCCGGTGATTGCCTCCTCCTGTCGAAGGAAAGCAGGAACGGTTGCTTCCACTTGAGATTTTTCTTTATCGTTATCCTTAGTGGCGGGATAAAGCTTAACACTTTGCTCCTCATCCTGGTACTGACCAAGCTTCTTAAGTTCAGACACCGTCATCTTCACCTTTAAATTAGCCTCTTTGCTGTATTTATATTCATAGTTAAATCTTGATTTAATTTCTTCTTTTAATCCCGAATCATAGGATTTATCTCCATCAATTGCTTCTAACTCCTGTATATCCTTTTGGAGGAATAGCTGTTTTGTAATCTCGTTCTGTAATAGCTCTGACTTTGAAAGAATTGTAATCGACATATCTCCCTTCTTCCAATGCATCGCATCAATCTCCGCCTCCGGCCTGCTTCCCATTCGATTAACCATTGCAGGCAATACCCACTCCATGTAGCTCTTAGCCGAAAGTAGTTCGAAGAAAGAGAATTCTTTCCCTTTGATCTCTTCTTTCGATTTCAAGTATCCGGATAAGATCAGTTTTTCCTTCGCCCTGGTCATAGCTACATATAAGACTCTGAGCTCTTCACCCAGGTTCTCAACCTGTACCTTCTTCTGTATCACTTTCTTCATCAAGGTTGGCACCTTAGTCCTGAGCTTACTATCAATATATTCCGGTCCCACTCCTAATTCGCTATGAAGTACGATGCTACTTCGCTGATCCTGCATATTGAACTGCTTCCCCATCGCTGCCACAATAACAATTGGGAACTCTAAGCCCTTACTCTTATGAATGCTCATAATCCGTACCGTGTTATCCTGTTCACCGGAGATTGCCGCTTCTCCAAAGTCTACTTCATACTTACGAAGCTTCTCAATATATCGGATAAAGTGAAACAGTCCGCTGTAACTGCCTTTCTCAAAGCGTACTGCTCTTGAGATCAGCATGTCAATATTCGCCTGTCTCTGTTCGCCTCCAGGCATTGCACTGGCATAATAATAGTAGCCGGTGTCATCAAGTACCAATTGAATTAATTCATGAATAGGCTTGTGATTCACAAGGGAACGGTAGTACTCCAGTTGTTCCAGAAAGTGAATGACTTTACTCTTTAGTTGAGTTTCACTTCCGTATTGCTCTAAAGCAACCTCACTGGCTTCCTTTTCATCAACGGATTCCTGTTCCTTTATCATCCCTGCGAAGGTAAGTAAAGCTGAGTACATTCCGACATTACGATCACAAGCTCGAATGAGTGCCAATTCCGTTGTCGTCATACCTACCATTGGTGAGTATAAGACACCCACCAGAGGGATATCCTGTCTGGGGTTATCGATAATATGAAGCATATTTAAGATTGTCATAATCTCTACCGTCTGAAAATATCCCGTTCCGGTATCCGCATAGGCAGGAATTCCCTCCTGCATCAGGGTATTCACAAACACCTCTGACCAACCGGCCATACTACGGAGTAGAATAACGATATCTCTTAGAGAAGCCGTCCGATGAAGCTTAGCCTTTTGATCGAATACCAGCATTCCGGTATCCGGATTGGTCAGTTCTTTGATCCT
>JAGFXQ010000155.1 GCA_017861355.1 Bacillota bacterium | reverse complement strand
GAGGTTACGGTTCGCCGCGATTTGGAGAAGCTTGAAAGTGAGGGCTTCTTAAAACGTACCCATGGCGGCGCTGTCCTAATGGATTATGTCGATGAATCTGCTTGGGAAGAGAATGAAGAGATTAAAGATATTTTGCTATATCAGGAGATTGCAGATACAGCATATCATCTGGTGAATGATGGAGAAGCTATTATGCTCACCAGTGGTTCGGTTAATTCTTTCATAGCAAAAGCATTATCCGGACGCAATAATCTGACCATAGTTACCAATGATCTATCCATTGCATCCGCTTTCGCGCATTCTGCGACCAATAATCTGATCCTCCTTGGTGGTGATCTGGAAGAGAGTGCGGTCTACGGGCAGATGACGATCGATAATCTTCGGAATTTTTCGTTTGACCATATATTTATAGAAATTGACGGACTGAGTGAGACAATCGGCTTAACCGTGTCCAGTACAAAGAAGGCAACACTGATTCAGCACTCGGTCAAACTGGCGGAATCGGTGACGGTTGTTTGTCTCTCGAAGTTCTTTGGAAGTAAATCGCTATATAGGGTAGGAAATTTAAGTATCGCTAATCGGATCCTTACTGATTCTAATCTGGAGGATAAGCACAAAAAGTATATTTTTGATAATAATATTCCTTTATTCACTTCAATCGATGTTTATGAAAATTAGCATTTTCAGGAGGTTCCCAAGTGAGAAGTCCATTACTTGAGCTTAAGAATATCAATCTTGAAATCTCTGACTTTAAGATGAATGATATTAATATTTCTCTATACCCCGGTGAAGTGCATATGATTATGGGAGAGAACGGCTCCGGTAAAAGTATACTGATGGAGATGATCAGTGGCATGATCCAGCCGGATTCCGGAGAGATCTATTTTGAGGGACAATTGGTCAAACCCAAAAGTCTTTCCTTTTATTCCTCCAGTGAACTCATATTCATCCAGCAGCATACAACCTTACTGGATAATCTGAGCATTGCAGAGAATCTGTACTTTCATAATCTACCCTATAAGAACAAGCTCATTCAGACAATTGATTTTGAGAAGCTGAACAGTCAGTTCCGCCAATTAGTCGATGAATTAGGACTGCCGATCAGATCAACGGATACGGTTCGGACCTTAGGCTTAGCACAACGACAGATGATTGAATTCTGCAAAGCCTACATCTCCGAAGCAAAGGTAGTTATTCTGGATGAACCTTCGGCTGCCCTGAACCCTAGTGAAAGAGAGCTTCTCTATCATATTGTCAAAAAAATAAAGGAGAGAGGTGCCGGAGTATTCTACATTACGCACCGTATCGATGATACCATGACCATTGGCGACCGTATCTCCATCATCAAGGATGGAACCCTGGTCGGAACGAAGCTCATCAGTGATTCGACTGAGGATGAGATTCTACATTTGTTGGTAGGGACAAAATACAAAGAGCGTTATCCGAAAATGAACCTGAAGAAGGGAAAAGTTCTATTCTCTGTAGGCAACTTGGGATATGAAGATAAACTCAAGAATATAAGCTTTGAACTGAGAGAAGGAGAGATATTAGGGATCACCGGACTGGCCGGCTCCGGCAGAACACTTTTAGCAAACTGCCTCTTTGGTGCAGCCAAGTATGAAGGTCAGATCAGAATTAATGGGAAGACAGTCCAAATAAGCAATCCGAGTGTTGCAATCCGTAATCATATCGCATTAATGCCGGAAAACAGGCATGAAGATTCGATCTTTCAGGAGTTGGATACCAATGAAAATGTTGCGTTTCCCTCCTTACATCGATTCACTAAAAACTATGTTATTAATTCTAATTTCATGAAACAGACCGCGGTGGACTATATTACAAAGATCAATATCCCGCTGCCTAAGAGTAAAAACATGCAGTCTTATAGTGAAGGCTGCCTGCAGAAAGCGATTTTCGCAAAATGGTTAATGATTCGGGCAAGAGTATTCATCCTAGACGAACCGACTAGGGGGATTGATCTGGCCAGTAAGATTGATATTTATAATTTTATTAATGATATGGCGAAGAAGAAGGCATGTATTATCTATATCTCCTCGGACATCGACGAGATTATGGGCATCTGTGATCGTGTGGCAGTATTATCAGATAAGACACTGGTCTGTGATCTTCCTACGAACCAGACCACGGCTGAAGAGATCACTGCAATCCAAGTCAGAAGCTCAGCAAATCAAAGAATACCAAGAGAACACAAACCGTGATAACGGAACACTAATAGCTATAAAAAAAACTCTCCTTAAGGCAATGGAAATCAGGAATTGCCCAAGGAGAGTTTTTTACAATGTGTTTGTCTTGTGTAACAGGTGATAGAGCGCTCCGTAGATATTGGAATCCAGCGCCAGAGCACCCTTCGATACCTGAATAAGGAAGTCATTTGAGTCTGCGGCAACCATCTCAAGAAGATCGGCTACCTGGCCTTGCATTGCCTTTGCAGGTATTTCGCGAAGCTTTAGGTTGATAAGATCTATCAGGACCGTTCTGGCGGATAATCCACCGGTTATGACGACTTGGTCCAGATCCAGAAGCAGAGAGCAGTTGTAGATGACGCTTGCAATGTGCTCACTGTATGCTTCCAGCATACCGGTAGCAACCGGATCGCCTGTTGTGACATAATCAAAGAAGCGATCTCCAGTCATCTCTTGTGCCGGAATTTGTTTTATAGCGGATAATTGATAGAGTAGAAGAGCAAATGAGGTTGTCAGACCGGCTAAATCGCAATGCTCTGTACTATAAGTGCTTAACATTCCGAAGACCATAGCGGCATTCAGCTTAGAACCCTGGTATAGCTTTCCGTCAATAATGATACCACCGCCCATACCGCTGCCGAGAACAAGGACCAACAAATTACGGGATCCCTGCCCTGCTCCTTTCCACCACTCTCCCAGAGCTGCAGAGAAGCCGTCATTCAGTACCGTTACCGGTAGTCCGGTACGTTGTTCCATTTCCAGCTTAAGATTAACACCCTGCAGAAACTTCATCGTATAAGCCCGGTAGGTATTGCCGTCCGGACACATTCTTCCGTTCGTACTGATTGCAATCTCATCACCGCGATTCCGGTAACGGGCTACGATATCCACTAAGGTCTGAAAGTAAGAATCAACGGATTGATAATTGGTAGGGACCTTTTCCCTGGCCAGAATTACACCGTCCATGCTCATCAATGCAAATTTTGTATTCGTTGCTCCAATATCGAAAATTAATTTGTCCATACCCTCTGCTCCCTTCTTTATAAATCCTCACCGTTACTTGCAATAACTTTCCGAAACCACTCATAGCTATTCTTCTTATATCTTGACAGATCCTTCAGGTCTGTATCGGTTCGATCCACATAGATAAAGCCGTAGCGCTTCTTCATCTCGCCTTGAGAGCTCAGAATATCGATCGGTCCCCAGGTCAAAAAGCCCATCAGCTCTACTCCGTCCTCGGATACCGCCAGCTTAAGCTGTTCCAGATGACTTCGGAAATACTCAATCCTGTAATCATCTTCAACAGTGTTGAACTCGTTTAAGGTCTCATCAACACCGATTCCACATTCGATGGTGAAGATCGGAAGGTGATAAGTATCATAAAGCTCCTTCACAGTCAGTCGCAGACCTACAGGATCGATGGTCCAACCCCATTCGGTCTGCTGCAGATAATCATTCTTGGGAGGATGTTGAAAGGCTTGCATAAGTACGGAAGCAGCATCTGTCTTCTTACCTGCTTCAATGGTAAGCGACTGATAATAGCTGTGTGCCAGGAAGTCCATCTTGGCTTGCTTTAGATACACCAGATCTCCAGGCTGTATGTCGGGCTCGATTCCTGCCTTCTTCCATTCATAAAGCAGATCAGATGGATATTCACCATGAACAAATACCTCCAGAGTCTGTTGATTGTAGCTTCGATCGACTTTTTGGGTTGCAAGGATGTCCTCCGGCTTGCAGGTAGCCGGATACACCGGCATATAGTTCACCATTCCACCCACCTTTGCATGTGGAGCATATTGATGTGCCAGATGCCATACAGAAGCGGAAGCCAAAAACATATGATGCATATTAACTGCCAACAGCCTCTTCTTCTCGTATTCTTCCGTCTCGGGAGGGAGCTGGAACTGAGTAATCATAGCCGCAGCGTTCTGCTCGTTAAAAGGAATATAATACTTTACCCGCGTCCCAAAACGGCGTATTACGGCTTCCACATATCGCCTGAAGCCAATGAGGGTCCCTCGTCCACTCCAACCACCGTATTTTTTCATAAGGGAAAGAGGTATGTCAAAATGATAAAGGCATACCACGGGCTCAATATGATGTTTGAGAAGCTCGTCGATGACCTTCTCATAGAAATGCAGACCCTTTTCGTTAATTTCCCCCTCACCATCGGGAAGGATGCGAGCCCAGCTAAGTGAGAAACGATACGCCGTAAATCCCATTCCTGCAAGAAGAGCAATATCCTCCTTATAACGATGGTAAAAGTCAATTGCTACCTTCCAATCGGAACCCGATTTTGTCTTTTCCTGAGCATCGTATACGCTTAATCCTTTGCCATCTTCGTTCCAGGCACCTTCCGTCTGCATACTGGATACGGATCCGCCCCACATAAAATTCTTTGAAAACACACCCATTGATTCCTCTCCTTTCCTTAACACAATATTCTGTTAATACAATAAATGAAATGCTTGGAGTACTATATTGTAATGGTAGCAGGTTGTTGTTATAATAGTTGTAATATATTAAGATTACTTTAATTAATTTAAGGTATATTAAATTAAAAAGCTCCAAGGATAAAAGGAGCTGAAGTTACATAAATTCATGGTTTGGAGGAGAGTCCGATGTCAAAAAGAGAAGCAGAACAGGCAATCAAGCAGATGCTGATGTCGGGCTACGGGCATTATTCCCGCGCCGATGAACATAAATTGATAACCGCGTTTCTTAAGGGAGATACAACAGGACTCAGCGATAATCGGCTGGATAACTATCCACTTGCCCCACAGCCACTTCGTTCCATTAAAAATAACTTGATCTGTGCTGTTGCCGTCATGTGCCGTTATGCGGCAGACTTGGGAGCGGATGATGAACACTGTTATGCGCTAAGTGATTATTACATCAATTATATTGAAGAGCACGTAGATATTCATAACTGGAATGAAGTGATTCTTGAGATTGCAAGACATTATACAGAGTTGGTTCGAAAAGGAAGAGAAGAGCAATATCCCCTTCCTATAAGACGTTCTATTCGGTTCATTCATCAGCACCTGTATGAGACCTGTAGCCTCAGTGAGGTTGCTAAGGCGGTTGGGTTGCACCCTGCTTATCTATCCGCTCTATTTCGATCTGAGACTAATACTTCCATGTCCGACTACATACGGGATCTGAAGATGAGTGAAGCAAGAAATCTGCTTCAGGAGAAGGCACATTCGGTATCCGAGATAGCGGAAATGCTGGGATATCACAGCGTATCCTACTTCTCTAAGACTTTTCGTAAGGTCTGCAGCTGTGGGCCAAGAGAATTCATGGCATAAAAAAGGGATGTTGCATAAGGTGTTGTATAAAGGAAGGAAAGAACAACACACATCCCTCACACACAGGTTGACGGACATCTTACTGTTTTGTAAGCCATTTATAAAAGTAAATTTTCTATCAGTGGTGGTTCCTTGGACAACCAATACTCTGAGCCATCGGTCAGGCGACAAAGTAAACCAAGATTAATCAGCTCTCTTCGCAGCAGCCATTTGTCCTGGAAGGTGTGATTTGCCTCGATTATTTCATTGATTTGTTTTTCAGTATAGATAACATCTGCTTCGAATTTGGTTGCAAGATAGAATAAGGAAATTATCTTATTTCTTCTCTTGGCGGGAAACAGGGTCAGACGGCCCTCGGAATCTTGAAACTTTTCTATTTCAAAATACAATTCTGTTGTGCTCATAATACATCTCCATTTTTCTATATTTCTAATAATGATCCTTTTATTCTTCTTGTTGATTTCCTACGAAAGTAAGCTGATCTCTCAGACTTACTATTATTTTACCCAGTAATCATGACAATCCTTGGATCGTTCCATAAAGCCATATTCAATCAGATATCTTCGCAGAGTAGGATAATCTTCATAGATATCCTTCAACACTTCGTTTATCTGCTTTTCCGGATAGATTTTGTCCCTTTCAAACTGCTCTATGATCTTCTGGAGGGTTACTATTTTCTTCTTCTCTTTGGCTGAGAAAACCTTGAGCTTGAGCGGAGAGAGGCTTGAGAAGACAGTGTTAAGTATCTTCTCCCGTTCCTCCTTCGTGATGATATAGCGGTCGTCCACCATCTTCGCACCTTCATGAATGGGGACCAGGCTGTCCTTCTCGCTGACAGGAGTCGCGAATGCTAATTCATAGATTGCCAGATATAGCTTTGCCTGCTTTGCCTTTTCTCGAAAGCTGAACTTCTGGTGCCTTACGGTAGAGGGTGAGATTCCAAGCTTCGCAGCAATATCCCGGTCGGTTAACCCTAGTTGTATCAGTTCCAGTATTTCCTTCTGTTTATCGGTGATCGAGCTATATTTGCTATCCTTGCTGATCAGCTGCCGGAACATGCCACCGTGTTCTCGTTCTATATGAAGTATAATTGCTTTTGAAGCATCAAAATAGCGATCTCCGTAGCGAAAAATCTCACCTGTTTCGTAATCTTTATTGCAAAGGAGACAATGATAGGTTTTCGTATCGGCGTGATAGTAATAGCCGTGTGTTAGATCCTCTACCGATTGATCATCAAAATTAAGATCCATAGTTACCTCCGATGTTTACATTTGATATAAACAAATAATATATTAGTTTATTGAAAATGTCAACGAGAATAATATATATGATCGTACAGGCGATAATTTTGAACCCTTCGGAGAAGGCATCACATGGTCTCACTTCAATGGCGGTAAGGTATGGAGCGTAAGAATAGTAATATTTGATGGAAATATTAGACAGAATTTGTTGTTAAGTGTATAATAGGAGTTGAGTGTCAAACTGCATTATATCGAAGGTACATTTGACGCTTTTATCATAGTATAAGCGAAATAATTTTAGAATGGGGGCTATAAGATGTCTAAGCTGTACAAGAACTTTTTTAAGGACAAGGATATTCTCTTTGTTGGGTACTCATCAAGAAACAATGCCTATTGTAAGGAAATCTATCAGACATTTATGAACAACCAGATGAGAGTATATCCATATAACACAAAAGAGAATGCTACCTTTGATGTAAAGGTTTATCAGAAGCTGGAGGAGCTGCCGAGCATACCGAAGAGTGCTTTCGTACTTTTGAGTAAGAGCAATGCTGCTGTCGCTGTGAAGGAACTGATTGATAAAGGTGTGAAACGAATTCTATTCCGTGTGGCAGACCCGGTAACCTTGGCTGAGTGTGAGAAAGCCGGTGTGGAGGCAGTCGTTGGCTGTCCAATGATGATTTATGGAACCGGATTACATAAGTTCCACGCGTTCTTTGCAGGAGTAAAATAAATGACAACATTTCCGATGCTTCGAGTGAAAAGATCGAACGAGCATATGCTGTCGGATGTATTTAAAATATTAGCGCTGTATCATCTGCCATTATGGATTGAGAATCCGATGGGGATACTGCGCTTTATTTTACTGGTGGCAGTCGGTGGTCTGATCGATTTTCTGTTTAGTTTGGTACGTTATAAAAAGCTCTGGTGCTGTGCCTCCGGTACGGTAACCGCAGCGATCCTTAGTTTGTTAACCGTAGGAGCGCCTTTATGGGGGCAGCTTATGGG